>DASZWD010000027.1 GCA_035546775.1 Acidimicrobiales bacterium | reverse complement strand
CCGTTGGCGATGATGCCGACGTCGCCGTCGAGGCCGACGTACTGGAGGCCCTTGGCCTTGGCCATCGCCTCGCGCGGATCGATCTGGGCGACGCCCTGGAACTCTTCCCACTCGGGATGACGGAACGACGCGTTGTCGTCGAGGCTCACCTTGGCGTCGAGGGCGTGCACCTTGCCGTCAGGGGTGAAAATCAGCGGGTTGATCTCGACGAGGTCGGCGTCGCCCTCGGTGTAGCAGCGCCACAAGGCGAGCAGGATCTGCACGGCACCATCGCGGGCGGCGGGGTTCAGGCCGGCGTCGTCGACGAGTCTGCGGGCGTCGGCCTCGGTGAGCCCGTCGACGGGGTCGACGTGCATCTTGGCGATGGCCGACGGATCCTCCTCGGCCACGGTCTCAATCTCGACGCCGCCCTTGGCCGACACCATGGCGAGATGCTTCTTGGCCGAGCGGTCGAGGGTGAAGCTGGCGTAGTACTCCTCGGCGATGTCGGACGCGTGCTCGACCCACAGGCGACGCACGACGTGGCCCTTGATGTCCATGCCGAGGATGTTGCCGGCGTGCTCGCGCACCTCGTCGGCGTTGTCCGCCAACTTGATGCCGCCCGCCTTGCCGCGCCCGCCGACTTGCACCTGCGCCTTGACGACGACGGGGTAGCCCGCGGCCTCGGCCTGCGCCACCGCGTCCTCGACGGTGTCGGCGACACCGCCGGGTGACACCGAGATGCCGTAGCGGGCGAAGTACTGCTTGCCCTGATACTCGAAGAGGTCCACCTACGCGTGCTCTTTCTGGTCGAGGGTGTCCGCCAGCCAATCGGTGATCGACGCCAGCGGCGCGCCCGGGGTGAAGATCTCGGCGACGCCCATGTCCTTCAGCGTCGCCACGTCAGCGTCGGGAATGATCCCGCCGCCGAACAGGACAACATGGTCGGCTCCGCGCTCCTTCAGTTGCTCGAGCACGCGGGGGAACAGCGTCATGTGCGCGCCGGACAGCAACGACAACCCGACCGCGTCGGCGTCTTCTTGAATCGTCGTCTCGACGATCTGCTCCGGCGTCTGGTGCAGGCCCGTATAAATGACCTCGAAGCCGGCGTCGCGCAGCGCCCGCGCGATGACTTTGGCGCCACGGTCGTGCCCGTCGAGGCCGGGTTTGGCGACCACAACACGATAAGGACGTTCCACGGCGGGCGATACTACGCACCGGTGGCGCTTCACCCGTTGGTCGAGAAGTGGGATGTTGGCCTGCGCGGCGACAACCCCCTGGGGTTCCCCGGCTACGTCGCGCCCGAAAACGAATCGGTGCGGACCGGACGAACCGAGCACTACGCACTCATCGAGGGCCGCTTCGACGTGATGGGCGGCTCGATGGGCGCGGCACACGGCGAACGCGTCGTGCGCGCCTTTCAGCGGGCGGCCGACGAGCGCCTCCCGATCGTCGTGATCACCGCGTCGGGAGGCGCCCGTCTCCAGGAGGGCATGGTCGCCCTGACGCAGATGGCGCGCACCTCGGCCGCCGCCCTGGCGCACGCCCAAGCCGGGCTGCTGCAAGTCGCGCTCATGCGCTCCCCCACGACAGGCGGCGTGTATGCGTCCTACGGCTCGCTCGGCGACGTGCGCGCCGCCGCGCCGGGCGCCCTCATCGGCTTCGCCGGCCCGCGCATCGTGCACGAGACGCTCAACGTCGACGTGAACACCGAGAGCCATTCGGCGGAATCCGCGTTCAAGGCCGGGCGCATCGACGCCATCGTCTCGGAGATCGACCAACCACGCTGGGTCGAAGGCGTGCTCGGGCTGCGCAACCTGCCGCCCGAACCGGCGAACCCGTTCCCGCGGACCCTGCGTGCAGTCGACGTCGATCTCACCGCGCCGACCGACGCCTGGGATGCGGTCCAGCAGGTGCGCAGCGACAAGCGTCCATCCGGGTGGCAGTGGGCCGCCGCCCTGTGCGACAGCTGGGTCGAGCTGAAGGGCCTCGATCCCGTGCTGCGCGCCGGCATCGCCACCCTCGCCGGCAAACGGGTGATCATGGTGGCGTGTGACCGTCACATCGGCGCGGGACGGGTCACGCCCAAGGCGTACCAACTGGCGCGGCGGGCGCTGAAGATGGCCGATCGGCTCCATCTCCCCTTCGTGGCGCTCGTCGACACGCCCGGCGCCGATCCGGGTCCCGACGCCGAGCGCAACGGCATCGCGTCGGAGATCGCCAAGACGTTCGTGGCCCAGGCGTCGCTGCGGGTGCCGTCGATCGCGTTATGCGTGGGTGAAGGCGGCAGCGGGGGCGCGCTCGCACTGGCGGCGTGCGACCGGCTCTATCTGCTGCCCGACGCGATCTTCAGCGTCATCGCGCCCGAAGGCGCCGCGGTGATCCTCGGACGCGACGCCAACCGTGCGCCGGAGTTCGCGCGTCTGCTCAAGATCACCGCACCCGACCTGCTCGAACTGGGCGCCATCGACGGCGTCATCAGCGGTGACGTCGAGTCCGTCCGCACGCAACTGCTCGCCGCTCTCGACCACGCACAAGTGGGCGACCGCGCCCGCCGCCACGACGCGGTGACCACCCGGTGGCTGCGATGACGGACGTAGGCAACAACTTGTCGCCTTCGGGACCACCGGTCCGTCTTCTCACCCACGCGGAACGCGCTCGGCGGCGACGCGCGGTCGCCTTGTCGGTTGTGATCATCGGCAGCTTGGCGATCTTCTTGACCGTATTGACCCTGCATCTCGCGACACGGCCGAACGCAGACGTACATCTCGGCAGCGACACGTTCAAGGTCGGCTCCGCCAAGACGCTCGAAGCGCGCATTCGCGCTGACCACTACCCGCTGCTGTTCCAGGACCTGCGCAACGAAGGGATCGACATCTACGTCGACCACCAGCAGGGCAAGCACTTCTACGAAGGCTGGCGCGCCATCGAAGCCCACGCTCCTGACGCCGAGCGCTCGTGCCAACTCCAATGGACGGGCCACGAATACAAGGATCCGTGCACCGGCACGACGTATCCGGCGAGCGGGGCTGGGTTACGCCGGTTCGAGACGAAGGTCGTCGACGGAATTGTGGTCGTCGACTTCAAAAACCGGGTATCCACCCCCACAGCGGTCACGCACTGAAAACTTCAGCTCGAGCGACCGAAAAGGAACCTATGTACCCGATGCTGCGCGCGACCGCGAACGAGGCGTATTCCGTCGCTCGTTGCATCGTCGCCTACCCGCAAGGCTTCCGCAGCGCCGGAATGCGTACCGGCAAGCCGTCGGGCGACCAGAGCCTTGACACCCCGGTCCTGCTCGTGCACGGCTACGGCCATAACTCCTCGGCGTGGTTCATGCTGCGCAAGGCACTCAAGACCGCGGGCTTCACCAGCATCCACACCATGAACTACAACCCGCTGGTCCACGACATCCCGCGGATCGCCGAGAAGCTGTCCGATCGCGTCGAGATGATTCGCGGGCTGACCGGGGCCGACACGGTGAACCTCGTGGGCCACAGCCTGGGCGGGCTCGTCAGCCGCTGGTACGTGCAGGAGATGGACGGCGACCTCAAGGTCAACACCGCGATCACGCTGGCGTCGCCCCACAAGGGCACCATCGCCGCGTTCGTGCCCCCGGGCCGCACGGCGCGGGAGTGCCGTCCGAACTCGTGGGTTATCCGGCGGCTCAACGAACGCGCGCTGCCGACCAACGTCCGTTGGGTTGCGTTCTACGGCGACACCGACGCCCTGATCCAACCGATGCACGCCGGTCGCATCGACGCGCCGGCGCTCAACGCCCGCAACGTGCTCGTACCGGCGATGGGCCACATGGGCATGCTGCTGTCGGCCGGCGTCGTCGATCAGATCGTCGAAGAGTTGCTGCGCCCGCCCGCACCGGCAGCGTCGCTGCCGTTGTTCGAGCGCAGCCTCAA
Source organism: Acidimicrobiales bacterium (assembly GCA_035546775.1). NCBI lineage: Bacteria > Bacillati > Actinomycetota > Acidimicrobiia > Acidimicrobiales > Acidimicrobiales bacterium. Next base: position 54,567 of record DASZWD010000027.1, on the reverse strand, counting down.
GCGCGCTTCAGCGGTGCCCACGCGAGGAGAAGTCGTTTCTCTCCGACGCCAGGGAAGCGGATAACGATCTCGGCGCGGTCGCCCGTGCCGGACATGTCGACCACGATCCCTTCGCCCCAGCTCTCGTGCACGACGTCGTCGCCGATCTTCAGGCCGAGGTTCTCGGCGCCCTTCGTCTTCGCCGGAGTGTTGCCCCGCGCCGACCGCATGGCCGACTCGACGATCCGATCGCGCCCGCGCATGCCGCGGTCTTCGCCGGCCCGCGCCGTCGACCAGCGCGCCGTCGAAGAGCCGCCGCTCGTGCGCGGGCTCGACTCGACTACTTGGACGAGCTGTTCGGGTAGCTCCTTCAGGAAGCGGCTCGGCGGGTTGTACTGCGTCTGGCCCCACAGCATGCGCGTGAACGCGTTGGTGATGTAGAGCTGCTGCTCGGCGCGGGTGATGCCCACGTAGGCCAGCCGGCGCTCCTCCTCGAGTTCGTCGGGATCGCTCAGCGCCCGCGTGTGGGGGAACACCCCGTCTTCGAGGCCGGTGAGGAACACGATCGGGAACTCGAGGCCCTTGGCGGTGTGCAGCGTCATGAGCACGACGACCGACGCGTCCTTGTCGATCTCGTCGGCGTCGCTCACCAGCGCCACGGCTTCGAGAAACCCGTCGAGGGTGTCGTACTGCTCGGCGGAGCCCAGCAGTTCGGAGACGTTCTCGATACGCCCCGCCGACTCGATGGTGTGCTCGGCCTCGAGCTGGCGCACGTAGCCGGTGCGGTCGATCACGGCTTCGAGCAGCAGCATCGGGGCGACGTCTTCCTTCGCCATCGCCCGCAGGTACGCGAGCGACACGAGCAGTTCGTTGATGCCGCCGAGCGCCTTGCCGCTCACGCCGGCCTGCTCGGCTTCTTCCAGGGCTTTGTGGAACGGCACGTTGTGGCGCTGTGCGTACGCGTCAAGCTTGCCCACCGACGTGTCGCCGATGCCGCGCTTGGGCACGTTGAGGATGCGCTTGAGCGACACCTCGTCTTCGGGGTTCACGACGGCCCGCAGATACGAGAGCAGGTCCTTCACCTCGCGCCGGTCGTAGAACTTCGTGCCGCCGATCACCTTGTACGGCACGTTGCGCCGCGTCAGCTCTTCTTCGAGGGCGCGGCTCTGGGCGTTGGTCCGGTAGAAGATCGCCACGTCGGCCCAGCGTCCGCCATTGCGTTGTTGCGTCACCACGCGGTCGACGATCCAGGCCGCTTCGTCGCGCTCGTCGTCGGCCTTGTAGTGCACGATCGGGTCGCCGCGGCCCGACTCGGTCCACAGATGCTTCGGCTTGCGGGCCAGGTTGTTGGAGATCAGCGAGTTGGCGGCGTCGAGGATGGTCTGGGTCGAGCGGTAGTTCTGGTCGAGCACGATGACGGTCGTGTCGGGGAACGCGTTCTCGAAGTCGAGGATGTTGCGGATGTCGGCGCCGCGGAACGCGTAGATCGACTGGTCCGAGTCGCCGACGACGCACACGTTGTGGTGCCGGGCGCCGAGCAGGAGCACCAACTCGTTCTGCGCCCGGTTCGTGTCCTGGTACTCGTCGACCATGATGTGCTGGAAGCGGTCCTGCCATTCGCTCAGGCACTGGGGGTCGGCCTGCAACAGGTTGACCGTCACCATCAGCAGGTCGTCGAAGTCCATGGCGTTGGCCGCCGTCAGCCGGCGCTGGTACTCGGTGTAGGCCGGTGCGACCAGTTTGCGTTCGGGCGGCGACGTGGCGTTGCGGGTGTACGTGTCGAAGTCGACGAGCTCGTTCTTGGCCGCGCTGACGGCGTTGAGGACGGAGCGCGGCGTGTGGCGCTTGGTGTCGACGCCCTGATCGCGCAGCACGTAGCCCATGAGCCGCAGCGCGTCGGCGTCGTCGTAGATCGTGAAACCCGACCGGTACCCGAGGCGGTGCGCGTCGCGGCGCAGGATGCGCACGCAGGCAGAGTGGAACGTCGAGATCCACATCTTGTCGGCGACCGGGCCGACGAGGGCCCCGACGCGGTAGCGCATCTCATCCGCAGCCTTGTTGGTGAAGGTGATCGCCAGGATCGACCACGGCGACACGTTCTGCTCGCGGATCAGCCAGGCGATGCGGTGGGTGAGCACCCGCGTTTTACCCGACCCGGCGCCGGCGACGATCAGCAGCGGTCCGCCGGTGTGCGTGGCCGCCTCTCGCTGGACCGGATTCAGCCCCGCGAGGAGGTCCCAGTCTTTGGGGGTGCTGGGCTGGGCGAAGTCAGTCACGGGAGATTCAATTGTACGGGCCGGGTGTTAGACCAACGACATGGACGTGACCATTCTCGGAAGCGGCTCGCCGATACCCGACGCCGACCGTGCCGGGCCGAGCGGGCTGGTCGAAACGGGGCCCTACAAGTTCCTCGTCGACTGCGGCCGCGGCGTGCTGATCCGGTTGAGCGGGGCCGGCGTCATGGTCCCGCAGCTGACGGCGGTGTTGCTGACCCACCTGCACTCCGACCACACCACCGACTTCAACGACGTCGTGACGACGTGGTGGGTGATGCCGGGCAGCGCCGGGCGCGCCCTGCGCGTCATCGGGCCCCCGGGTACGCAGGCGTTCGTCGACGGCACGATCGCCGCCATGGGCGCCGACATCGGCTACCGCATCGACCACCACGCGGACATCAACGAACCGCCGGCCGTCGAGGTGACCGAGATCAGCGACGGCGTGGCCTACGAGGCCGAAGGCGTGCGCATCGTGGCGGGACTCGTCGACCACGGCGTCGTGCGCCCGGCGGTCGGCTACCGGTTCGAAGCCGACGGCGCCGCCGCGTGCTGGCCCGGAGACACGCTGCCGTGTGACGGGCTCTACGCGCTGGCGCGCGACGCCGACATCTACGTGCAGACGGTCGTGCGCCGCGGGTTGGTGGAGATGGTGCCGGTGCAGCGGTTCAAGGACATCCTCGACTACCACTCGGACCTGCCGGGCGCCGGCGGCACGGCGGCGCGCGCCGGGGTGAAGACGCTCGTGCTCAATCACCCGGTCCCGGCGCCGGCTCCCGGCGCCGAGCAGGAGTGGATCGACGAAGCGGCCACCGCGTTCGACGGCACCATTGTCATGGCCCACGACCTGATGAAGCTGAGTGCGCCGTGAGTGACTCGGTGCTGGTCACGACCGACGGTCCCGTCACGATCGTCACGATCAACCGGCCGCACGCCCGCAACGCCGTCGACCGCGAGACCGCCGGAATGCTGTACGACGCGTTCGTCGACTTCGACGCCGACGACTCGCAGGCCGTCGCCGTCCTCACCGGCGCCGAGGGGACCTTCTGCGCCGGGGCGGATCTCAAAGCCGTCGCCCAGGGTGCCGCGGGCGGCCGGCCGCGCAAGGACAACGAAGGCCCGATGGGTCCGACCCGTCTCCTGCTGAACAAGCCGACCATCGCGGCAGTCGAGGGCTACGCCGTCGCCGGCGGTATCGAACTCGCCGTGTGGTGCGACCTGCGCGTCGCGGCAGCATCGGCCGTCTTCGGCGTCTACTGCCGTCGCTGGGGTGTGCCGTTGATCGACGGCGGCACCATCCGCTTGCCGCGGCTGATCGGTCAGTCGCACGCGCTCGACATGATCCTCACGGGCCGCGGCGTCGGCGCCGAGGAGGCCCAACGCATCGGGTTGGCGAACCGTGTCGTGCCCGACGGGGAGGCGCTGCCCGCCGCCGTGGCGCTGGCCAAGGAGTTGGCGGAGTTACCGCCCATCTGTTTGCGGGCCGACCGCCGGTCGGTGTTCGAGCAGTGGGGCCTCGACCTCGACGACGCCATCGAGCGCGAGTACGCCGGCGGCATGGACGTCATCCGATCGGGCGAGACCCAAGCCGGCGCCCAACGCTTCGCCTCCGGTGCCGGCCGTCACGGCACCAAGGCTTAGGCCGGGAGGTAGTCGGCCCAGGCGGGGCGGTTGCCCAGGGCCGTCTCGTAATCGGCGAGGAGGCGGAAGCCGGTGGCGCCGTCGATCGACTCGCGCACGATGTCGGCGTGACCGGCGTGGCGGGCGGTCTCCTCGACAATGTGCACCAGCACCCAGCGCAGCGACCAGAAGTTCTCGTCCTGCGGGAACCACGGCACGCCCTTGGGGACGGGCACGAGCTGGTCGAGTTCCGCGGTGGCGATGAAGGCTTCGGTGTCGGCGGCAACGGTGTCGTAGAAGGCGAGTACCGACGCCAGCGTCTCGTCGCCCACGAAACGGAACCCGTTGGCGTACTCGTCCTCGACGTTGCCGTATTCCTCGCCGCGCACGATGCGGCGCATCCAGTGCTGCTCGGTGAGGGCGACGTGCTTGATGATGCCCCCGACGCTGAGCGCACTGGCGCTCGGAGTGGCTTGCGCCTCTTCGTCGGTCAGGCCGTACGCAGCCAGCTTCAGCACGTACCGCTGCTGGCGCAGGAAGGCGACCAGGGTGTCTCGTTCGTCGATCGTGGCAGGGGTCAGTCCAGGCATGTCCGTAGCCTGCGGTGGGAAACCGGTCAACTTGTGACCGGTTTTTCTGAAAACATCACGGCATGCGCGCCGACCGCCTCGTGGCGATTCTCAACCTGCTCCAGGTCCGGGGGCAGGTGACGGCGACCGAGATCGCCGAGGAACTCGAGATCTCCGAGCGCACGGCGCGGCGCGATCTCGAAGCGCTCGGGCAGGCGGGGGTGCCGATCTACTCATTGCAGGGACGCAACGGCGGGTGGCGACTGGCGGGCGGCGGCAAGACGGACCTGTCGGGTCTCACCGCCGAAGAAGCACGGGCCCTCTTCCTCGTCGCCGGGCCCTCGTCGGCCGCGTCGCCGGCGGTGCGGGCCGCGGTGCGGAAATTGGTGCGTGCCCTGCCTGAGCCGTTCCGCGCCGCCGCGGATGCAACGAGTGACCGTGTGCTGTTCGACCGCGCCTGGGACGGCGACGCGCCGCGCCTGGCCCGCACGCCTCCCCTGCTCGACGAGGCGCAGCGTTGCGTGGTCGAGGGTCGACAGGTCGCGCTCGACTACGTCGCCCGCGACGGATCCGCTACGACGCGCGTCATCGACCCGCTTGGTCTGGCGTCGAAGGGCGCGCACTGGTACCTCGTCGCCAACACCGCCAATGGACTGCGCACGTTCCGAGTCGACCGCGTGCAGTCGCTGCGCGACACCGGCGAACCGGTGGTACGGCCCGACGGCTTCGAACTCGCAGACGTGTGGCAACTGATCACCGATCGACTCGAGGACATGCGCACACCGATCGTCGTCACCGCATCGCTCGACCCCGGCATGCTCGACGTGGCCCGCTACATGTTCGGCACCCGGCTGCGCATCGGGCCGCCGGCAACTGACGGGCGCATCCACGTCGAGATCCGCGGCCACCACGTGGCGTCGCTCGCCGGCGAACTCGCCGGCCTCGGCGGCGGCGTCGAAGTCCACACGCCGCCCGACGTCCGCGCCGCCCTGTTCGAGAAGGGCCGCCAACTCCTCACCCTCTACGGCTAACGCATCGTTCCTGCCGCCAAATGGCGGCCATTTCGCGTCCACGACGCGATATGGCCGCCATTCCACGTCATCGGATTGCAAGATGGTGCCCGTGACGCAGCCCGGCATCGTCGTGTCGTCCTTGGTGGTGGACTGCCACGACCCCGACACGCTCGCCGCGTTCTGGTACGGGTTGCTCGGTGGCGAGCTGATGGTGTGGCCGCAGTACGGCGTCGTCACATTGCGCGCCGAGGGCATCACGATCGACTTCGTGCTCGTGCCCGACAAGAAGGTCGTCAAGAACCGCCTGCACCTCGACATCGCATCGGCCGACCCGGAAAGCGCCATCGAACGCGTGGTCGAACTCGGCGGGACCTTCGCCGACGACTTCGACCTCGCCGAACGCTTCACCGTCATGCGAGACGTCGAAGGCAACGAGTTCTGCGTGATGCACGACATGCCGGCCGACCGCCCGTGGCAGCCGAGGTAACTACGCCAGGGTGTCGCCGGGAAACGCCATCAGCGACTGCACCTCGAACCTGAACATTCCCGCGGCCACCGCAGGGTCGTCCTCGATCAGGCGCGCCGCTTGCGCGGGATCGCAGTTGAAGATGTACAAGCCGCGCACGTCTCCGTCGCTGCGCGTGGGCCCGACGATCGCCAGGACGCCGTCCGCCTTCAGCTGGAAGTTCCGCGTGACGTGCGCCATCACGAGCGCGTCGCCGGCGGGGTGATCGTCGTACCGCGGGCCCGCCAACAAATAGACGACGGCGTACGTCTTGGCCCGCGCCAGTTCGGCCTGGATGAACTCGGGAGTTACTCCCACTCGATGGTGCCCGGCGGCTTCGACGTGACGTCGTAGACCACGCGGTTCACGCCCGGCACTTCGTTGATGATGCGCGACGACAGCGTTTCGAGCAGGTCGTAGGGCAGGCGCGCCCAGTCCGCCGTCATGGCGTCGTCGGAGGTGACGGCGCGGATCACGATGGGGTACGCGTACGTGCGCTCGTCGCCCATGACGCCGACGGACTTCACCGCCGGCAGCACGGCGAAGGCCTGCCACAGCTCTCGCTCCAGACCCGCCTTGCGGATCTCCTCCACGACGATCTTGTCGGCGTTGCGGAGGATCTCGACGCGCTCGGGCGTGATGGTGCCGACGATGCGCACCCCGAGGCCCGGCCCGGGGAACGGCTGGCGCCACACGATCTCGCCCGGCAGGCCGAGTTGCTCGCCAACGGCGCGCACCTCGTCCTTGAACAGGTCGCGCAGCGGCTCGACCAGCTCGAACTGCATGTCCTCGGGCAGGCCTCCGACGTTGTGATGCGACTTGATGTTCGCCGCGGTGCCGCTGCCCGACTCGATCACGTCGGGATACAGCGTCCCCTGCACGAGGAACTCGGCGTCGCCGTGATCGGCTTTGTGCTCCTCGAAGATGCGGATGAATAGCTCGCCGATGGTCTTGCGCTTCTTCTCCGGATCGATCACGTCGTCGAGCGCTTCCATGAAGCGGTCGCCCGCCTTCACGTGGACGAGGTCGATATGGAACTGGTTGCGAAACGTCTGCTCAACCTGCTCCGACTCGCCGTGGCGCATCAGGCCGGTGTCGACGTAGACGCAGGTGAGCTGGTCGCCGACCGCCTTGTGCACCAGCGCGGCGGCGACGGCCGAGTCGACGCCACCCGACAGCGCGCACAGCACCTTCTTGTCGCCACACTGCTCACGGATGCGCGCCACCTGCTCCTCGATAACCGACGCCGGCGTCCACTCGGGCAGGCAGCCGGCGACGTTGTAGAGGAAGTGCTGCAGGATGTCCTGACCGCGGGGCGTGTGCTTCACCTCGGGATGGAACTGCACGCCGCAGATCTGACGCTCGAGATCCTCGAAGGCCGCCGCGGGTGTGTTGGGTGTCGACGCCACCACGGCGAAGCCCTCAGGGGCGCGCGTGATGGTGTCGAAGTGGCTCATCCACACGTCCTGCTCGTCGGGCATCTCGTGGAGGAGCACGGTCGCTCCACTCGTGACCCGCAACTCGGTGCGCCCGTACTCGCCCTGGCCCGTCTTGGCGACCTCGCCGCCCAGCTGGAGGGCGATCAACTGGGCGCCGTAACAGATGCCGAGGATCGGCACGCCCGTCTCGTAGATCCCCGGGTCGATGCGCGGCGAACCTTCGACGTTGACCGACGCCGGCCCGCCGCTGAAGATCACCGCGGCCGCGTTGCGGGCGCGCACCTCGTCCGCGGTGATCGTGTGCGAGACGATCTCGCTGTAGACGTGCGCCTCGCGCACTCGCCGCGCGATCAGCTGGGCGTACTGGGCGCCGAAGTCGACGACGAGGACGGGGTGGCGCTCGCTCAAAGACTCAGTGGCCCATGCCCACGCCCTGCGACCGCTGGAGCTGCTTGCCCTCGGTCTGCAGTGACGGCGCAATCATCACTTCGGCCTTCTGGAACTCCTTGACCGTCTCGTAGCCGCAGGTGGCCATCGACGTCTTCAACGCACCGAACAGGTTGAGGCGGCCGTCGTTCTCGTGGGCGGGGCCGACGAGGATCTCCTTGAGCGAACCGCGGATCTCGGTGCGCACCCGGGCGCCGCGGGGCAGCGTGGGGTGGAATGTGGCCATGCCCCAGTGGTAACCCTTGCCCGGAGCCTCATGGGCCGACGTGAGCGGCGAGCCGATCATGACGGCGTCGGCACCGCAGGCGATCGCCTTGGCGATGTCGCCGCCGCGGCTCATGCCGCCATCGGCGATGACCTGCACGTACACGCCGGTCTCGTCGAGGTGACGCATGCGGGCACCGGCGGCGTCGGCGATCGCCGTTGCCTGGGGCACGCCGATACCAAGTACGCCACGGGTGGTGCAGGCGTTGCCGGGGCCAACACCGACGAGGATGCCGACGGCTCCGGTGCGCATGAGGTGCAGCGCCGCCTGATAGCTGGCGCAGCCGCCGACGATGATCGGGATGTCGTACTCGCGGATGAACTTCTTGAGGTTGAGCGGCTCGACGGTCTTCGACACGTGCTCGGCGGACACGACCGTGCCCTGGATCACGAAGAGATCCAGCTCGGCCTTGAGGATGGCATCGGCGAATTGCTCGACGCGCTGGGGCGTGAGGCTGGCGACGGCCGTGACGCCCGCGGACTTGATCTCCTTGATGCGGTCGCGCACCAACTCGGGCTTGATCGGCTCGCCGTAGATCTGCTGCATGCGGGCCGTGGCCTTGTCGGTGTCGAGCTTGCTGATCTCCTCGAACAGCGGCTCGGGGTCCTCGTAGCGGGTCCACAGGCCCTCGAGGTTCAAGCACGCGGCGCCGCCGAGCTTGCCGATCTCGATGGCCGTGGCCGGGCTGACGACGCCGTCCATGGCCGAAGCGATCAGCGGCAGTTCGAACTTGAAGGCGTCGATCTCCCACGAGATGTCGACGTCTTCGGGGTCTCGAGTCCTCCGGCTGGGGACGATCGCGATGTCGTCGAACCCGTAGGCACGACGGCCGCTCTTGCCGATACCGATCTCGATTTCAGCCACGTGGGCCCCTCCGCAAGGTCGCCAAGTAGGGAATTCTAGCGGACGGCCTCCGCCATCCGTGAACCCTCAACCCAACGATTTGGGCGCCGATAGGCCAACTCATGTTGTCCGCAGTCCGCCGCGCCCGCGGCACCCTTGCTGTCCTCGCCGCCCTCGCCGTCGCTGGGGTGATTGCCACCGCCCCACCCGCCTCCGCCGCCGGCTTCCGCGGTTTCGACGGGCGGATCGTCTTCACCCGGTCCGCCGCTGACCCCAGCCTCCAAGGCCTCTACACCGCCTCCCCCGACGGCACCTCTGTCACCCAGTTGACGAATCAGGCGGGGACGCCCTTCACCTACACCGACTTCGCGTCTTACAGCCCCGACGGCTCGCAGCTCGCGTTTCGCAGCGACCAGGGGATTGAGGTCATGAACGCCGACGGCACGAATGCCCACACGGTGCTGGCGCGGCCCTACGCCGGCATGGGTCTGGCCTGGTCGCCGGACGGGTCGCAGTTTGCCTGGATGGAGTGGGTTAACAACTCGTCGACGATCAAGGTCGCGGATGCGGACGGCACCAACGAGCACGTGCTCGTCGCCGGAAGCGCGCGCGACACGTACTTCCCTGTCTGGTCGCCTGACCTCCAACACCTTGCGTTCACCTACTTCGGCCCGAGCTCATCGATCGGCATCGTCGACCTCGACGGGACCGGCGGACGCGAGATGCTCAGCGGCTCGGTACGGAGCGTCGCCTACTCGCCGGACGGAGCGCAGTTCGTCTACAGCAACAGCAGCGGCGAGCTCCACATCGTGAACGTCGACGGCACCCAAGACACGGCGATCGTCGATGCGTCAGCGCACGCCTCGGCTCCGGTGTGGTCGCCGAACGGCCAGTGGATCGCGTACAGCCGCAGCCAGGTCGGCGCCGCCGACGGCATCTGGGTCATCCGCACGGACGGTTCGGAGGCGCACCAAGTCACCCACGGCGAAGACACCGATCCCGACTGGCAGACGATCGTGCCGCTGCCCAACAAGGCGCCGCACGCGCTCGCCACCGCCCAGAACCGCGGCCCGCAGGCGCTCTTCGGCAACGCCGATGCGTCCTACGACGAGGACGGCTCGATCGTGAAGTACGAGTGGCACTGGGGCGACTACACGCCGGTGACGCTCGGCAAGCACGCGTGGCATGTCTACGCCGCGCCCGGGACGTACTTCGTTCGCGTCACCGTCACCGACGATGACGGCGCCAAGACGACGCGGGCGTCGTGGATCAACGTCAGCTAACGCACGCCCAACGAACGGACAAGCCGCGCCGACCCGGCGCTCCACAGTCGATATTTGATCTATGAGGTCACGGCGCCGGACGCAGGTCATCAGCGTCCTTCTCGGCGTCACGATCTTCGTGTTCGGCGGTCCCCGCTTGACGCCGCTGCACGCTGCCAAGTCGAAGGTGCAGATCGGTACGGCGTGCGTGATGGAGCGGACGCCGACCGGCAACGTTCAAACCTGCCGGTAAAAGCTACCGCGGGCGAAGCGCCTTGAGGATTTGCTTGGCGACCGCCGCGTTCATCTCGTAGACGGCGGCGCGGCCGGCGCCTTCGATGCGGCGCACCACACCGTCCTGCGTCTGGGCGGTGTTGTCCAGCGCATTGATGACGGCCTTCTTGGTCATCTCGGTGTTCTGGTAGCCGAGGCGGGTGAGGGCCTTGAACAGTTCGCTCTGGCGGACGGGGGCGGGCGCCGACTGCGCGATCACCGTGAGGGCGTCCTTGGTGATCTCCGAGGCGCGCTCGACCGCCTCGACGGAGGTGATCACCTCCTCCGGCTGGTCCAGGCTGACCAACCAGCGCCGTACCTTGCGCACGATCTCAGCGTGCGTCTCACCTTCGAACGACAGCGTCGGCATCGCGAACAACTTACGCTGACGTGAATGCCCGGTGAGCGAAGGCTGCACGACGACGTCGCGATGCTGCTGCGCGAGGTCGGCCAGCGCTTCACCTCGGGCCGCCAAGAAGTGGTCGACGCGCTCGCTCGCATCGACCGTCCGGCCACGGTGCCCGAACTGATCGCCTCGTCGCCGTCGCTGGCCGTGAGCAGCACCTACCGGCACATGACGGTGCTGGAAAAAGCCGGCGTCGTGCACCGCATCGTGCTCGGCGGCGACGAGCACGCCCGCTTCGAACTCGCCGAAGCCCTCACCGCCCATCACCACCACCACCTCATCTGCTCACGCTGCGGCAACGTCGACGACTTCACCGTTCCGGCCCGCCTCGAGCGAGCCGTGGCGGACTCGCTCGATCAGGTGGCGGCGACCACGGGCTTCAAGGCGACCGACCACCGCTTCGACATCATCGGGCTGTGCGCGACGTGTGCAGGGAAGGCGTGACCCCGCGCGCCAGCGTCTGAAACACGACGCAGTACTTCTCGGTCGTCTCGACGAGCGCGTCGATCTCTTCCTCCGGGGCGTCGGATGCGAGGTCGAAGAAAAGCCGGATAGCGCGAAAGCCGACGGGTGCCTCGGGGTCGGTGCCCATCGTGCCCTGGAAGTCGAGGTCGCCCTCGGCGCGCAGCGTTCCGGTGACGTCTATGTCGCGGCTAACGGCGACAGAGCGCAGCGTCACGCCGGCGCACGCCACGAGGGCTTGAAGCAGCATGTCGCCCGAACACGCCAGTAGACCGCTGCCGCCGGTTACGGGGTGCAACCCCGCTTCGACCAGCGCTCGTCCCGTGTCGACGGAACACGCCACGTCGGAGTCCGACAGCGATCCAGCGGCGCGCAGCGTGACGACCGCGCTCGCTGGGTCGTCGCGGTAGCGCTGCTTGATCGGCTTCTGGATCGCTCGCAACTCGTCACGGTTCATGGCTGCATAGTGTCAGCCCATGACCGATGTGGCACCCGACCAGGTACCCGACGGCTGGAGCGACGGCGCCAGCTCGTACCGCGACAACTTCGGCGTGTTGACCCGCAGCTTCGCCGCCGATGCGGTTCGGCTCGCGGGAGTCGGCGCGGGAAGCGATGTCCTCGACGTCGCCGCCGGCACCGGTGAAGCGAGCGCCGCCGCCCGCTCCGCCGGAGGCCGCGTCACGTCCACCGACTTCGCCGAGGGCATGGTGCGCGAGCTCGAGCAACGCTTCGCCGGGGACGACGACGTCACCGTGATGCAGATGGACGGGCAGCACCTCACCTTCGCCGACGCGTCCTTCGACGTCGGCGTCTCGATGTTCGGTCTGATGTTCTTTCCCGACGCCGCCCAGGGACTGCGCGAGCTTCACCGCGTCCTGCGACCAGGCGGGCGCGTCGCCATCGGCGTGTGGACGCGCGACTTCTCCGTCAGCCGGCACATCGCGGCGGCTCTGCGGCGCGTGCTCCCGGCGCCTCCGCCGCTGCGGCCGCCGACGTGGGCGCCCTTCGCCGACAACCTCGTCGACAACTTGCGCGCCGCCGGTTTCCACGACGTGGAGGTCCACGAGGTCATGCACCACTGGGATTTCACCGACCCCGCCGCGTTCTTTCGCACGACCCGCGACTGGTCGCCGCCGCTACGGATGATGGTCGAGGCCCTCGACGCGGCCACCTACGACCAGGCCGCCGAGGCGTTCGCGGAGTCCGTCACCGCCGCCGGCGGGCTCGACGCCGTCGCGCCAATCGCCGTCGGCGTGCGCTAACTCGTCACCAGCTCCAGCAATTCGCGCAAGATGCGCGCCGTGGCCCCCCAGATGATGTCGTGGGGCAAGTAGAAGAAGTTGATCTGGCGGTCGTCGCCCCAAGGCGTGTCCCACCGTTCCTCGGCGAAGACGCCGTCGGTGAGCAACTGTGCCAGCGACACGTCGAACACGAACTCGACCTCGTTCGGGTCAGCCTCCACCGCGGGCCGGTCCGGCAAGAACCCGACGACGGGCGTGATACCCGACGTCGCCGCCAGGGTGGAGATCGGCGTCAGCGTGCCGACGATGTCGATGGCGGAGGTGTCGAGGGCGATCTCCTCCCACGCTTCGCGCAGCGCCGCCTGGATGGCGTCCTCGTCCTCCTCGATGCGCCCGCCGGGGAAGGACACTTCACCGGTGTGGCTGCGCAAGTGCGACGCCCGGCGCGTCAGCACCACGCGCGCCTCACCGTCCTCTTCGAAGAACGCCGCCAACACCGCCGCGGCTTTGCCCGGCAGCGGCGCGTAGGCGACCGGCGCACCCAGCGGCTTCAGGTGTTCTTCGTTCGGCACGCGCGGCGCGGCGACCGCGGCGCGCACGCGTTCGAGGTGGATCCCCGAGCGCGCCTGTGCCGGCAGGTGCGCCCACGGCGCCGGCTCGCCCGGACGGTGCGAGGCGGGCCGGGGAATGACCTGCGGCGGGCCGCTCAGTCTCCCGCCTTGGTTGCGAGTTGTTCGAGCACGTCGCGTAGGCCGGCCTTCTTGAGATTGGCGATCAAGCGACCCGGCTCGATCTCGCCCCGCTCCCACTTCATCCATTCCTCGAGCAGATTCTTCGGATCAGGTGCCGGCCGTTCGGACATGGGCGACAATCTACGACGCATGGCCGGATACTCGGGAACGCCGCTGCCGCAGAAATTGGGCATCAAGGAAGGGGCGCGGGTGGCGCTGCTGCACGCGCCCGCCGACTTCGGCGCGACGCTCGGCGAACTGCCTGCAGGCGCCGTCGTCACGACCCGGCTCGGCCAGGCGCACGACGTGATCGTGGCCTTCGTCGACACGCGCCGCCACCTCGAACGCGCCATCGCGAAACTGGAGCAGGCGATCTTCCCCGACGGCGCCATCTGGATCGCGCGACCGCGGAAGGCGACCTATGGCCCCGACGACATCAGCGAGCACAGCGTGCGCGAAGTGTGTTTGCCCCGCGGCCTCGTCGACGTGAAGGTGTGCGCCATCGACGACACCTGGTCTGGCCTCAAGGTTGTGTGGCGCAAGGAGCGGCGGACCGCCGGCCGCTAGCGGCGCTGCTTCGAACGCACGAGTTCTTCGGCGACCTCGCGCAGCTTGCGGTTCTCGTGTTGGGACTGGCGCGCCAGGACATCGAAGGCGGCGTCGGCGTCGCACCCGGTGCTGCCGATGATGATGCCTTTCGCCTGCTCGATGACCGCACGCGACTCGAGCGCCGTACGCAGGCTGGCGATCTCGCTTTGCAGCGCCGACAGTTGCGCCTTGTCGGCGACCCCTTGCGCCCGCAATTCGGCGACCCTGCGCTCGGCCTCCGCCAGCAGAGGGGCACTGTGCAGGAGCGACTCGTCGTGAGTTCCGTCAGTCGTTGTCATGGCCAGTCGACGAACGTGATTACCCCGTTTATCTCCAGATATGACAAAGGGTGGGCCCGGCGCCGGAGCGCCGAGCCCACCCTCTACTTCGTCTAGAAGCCCATACCGCCCATGCCGCCCATGCCGCCGCCCGGAGGCATCGCCGGCGCCGCCGGCTTGTCCTCGGGCTTGTCGGCGACGAGCGCCTCGGTGGTGAGCAGCAGCGACGCGATGGAGGCCGCGTTCTGCAGCGCCGAACGGGTCACCTTGGCCGGGTCGATGATGCCGGCCTTGAGCAGGTCTTCGAAGTTGCCGGTGGCGGCGTTGTAGCCGCGCTGGCCCTTTTCGGACTTGCTCTGCTCGACGATCAGCGAACCCTCGACGCCGGCGTTGGTGGCGACCCAGAACGCCGGGGCCTCGAGCGCCTTGGCGACCGAACGGGCGCCGGTCGCCTGGTCGCCGACGAGATCCTCGGCGACCTTCAGCACGGCCTTCTGCGCCCGCAGGAGCGTGGCGGCCGAGCCGGCGACGACGCCCTCTTCGAGGGCGGCACGGGTGGCCGAGAGCGCGTCTTCGATGCGGTGCTTCTTTTCCTTGAGCTCGACCTCGGTGGCCGCGCCGACCTTGACGACGGCGACGCCGCCGGCCAGCTTGGCGAGGCGCTCCTGGAGCTTCTCGCGGTCCCAGTCGGAGTCGGTCTCGTCGATCTCGCGCTTGATCTGGGCGATGCGGCCCTTCACGTCGGCGTCGGAACCGCCGCCTTCGACGATCGTGGTGGTGTCCTTGGTCACGACGACCTTGCGGGCCCGACCGAGCAGGTCGAGCGTGGCGGTCTCGAGCTTGAGGCCGACCTCTTCGGCGATGACTTGGCCGCCGGTAAGGGTCGCCATGTCCTGGAGCATCGCCTTGCGACGATCACCGAAACCGGGCGCCTTCACGGCGACGGACTGGAACGTGCCACGGATGCGGTTCACGACCAGCACGGCGAGCGCTTCGCCCTCGACGTCCTCGGCGATGACCAGCAGCGGCTTGCCCGACTGCATGACCTTCTCGAGCACCGGCACGAACTCGTGGACCGCCGAGATCTTGCTGTTGATCAGCAGGATGTACGGGTCTTCGAGGACGGCTTCCTGGCGCTCGGGGTCGGTCACGAAGTACGGCGACAGGTAGCCCTTGTCGAACTGCATGCCTTCGGTGAAGTCGAGCTCGAGGCCGAACGTGTTGGACTCTTCGACGGTGACGACACCGTCCTTGCCGACCTTGTCGATGGCGTCCGCGAGCACGTCACCGATGTTCTTGTCGGCGGCGGAGTTGGCGGCGACCTGTGCGATCTGGTCCTTGCCGTCGACGTCCTTGGCTTCCTTCTTGATCGAGCCGATGGCCGCCTCGACGGCGAGCTCGATGCCCTTCTTCAGCTGCGAGGGCGACGCGCCGGCGGCCACGTTGCGCAGGCCTTCGTGCACGAGCGCCTGGGCGAGCACGGTCGCGGTCGTCGTGCCGTCACCGGCGACGTCGTTGGTCTTGGTGGCGACTTCCTTGACCAGCTGCGCACCCATGTTCTCGAACTTGTCTTCGAGCTCCACCTCGCGGGCGATGGTCACGCCGTCGTTGGTGATGGTGGGGGCGCCCCACTTCTTGTCGATCACGACGTTGCGGCCCTTGGGACCGAGCGTGACGCGCACGGCGTTGGCGAGCTTGTCGACGCCGGCCTCGAGGCTGCGACGCGCGTTGTCGTCGAACTTGAGGATCTTGGGCATGGCTACTTGACCAGGGCGAGGACGTCGCGGCTGGTCAGGATGAGGAGATCCTCACCGTCGATGGTGATCTCCGTGCCGCCGTACTTCGAGTACACGACGGTGTCGCCCTCGCTGATGCCGAGCGGGATGATCTCACCCGTCTGCTCCGAGCGGCGGCCGGGGCCGGCGGCGAGCACGACGCCCTGCTGCGGCTTTTCCTTGGCGGTGTCGGGGATGACCAGGCCGGAGGCGGTGGTCTCCTCGCTCTCATTCGGGCGCACGACGATGCGGTCGTCGAGGGGCTGCAGATTCATTGCGTTGGACCTCCAAAGGCCTGTTAGCACTCTCGTATTGCGAGTGCTAATCGTAGTGACTGCGCAAAGCGCTGGCAACCCGGTCGCCGGCCTGGTTGCCTGATCCCATGCCGCTGACCGCCGAGGAGCGTTGCGCCGTCGACCAGTACGTCTCCGAATGGTCGGCCGCCGTCGCCGACCGCCAAGGCGACGACTGGAAGGAGCGCCTCCCCGATCCGCCCGTCGGGCTCATGCAGCGCGCCGCCCTGCACCACCCCAACGGCAAAATCCGGCGGTTCGCTCTAGGCGTGCTCGATCACGCGGCGAACGACGCGTCAACCGAGGTGTTCCGGGCCGCCCTGCGTGACCCGGCCCCAGTGGTACGCCTCAACGCCCTGCACGGGTTGTCGTGCGAACGCTGCCGCGTCGGGGCACTGTGCACCGACGACGTGGTACCGGCGCTCATCGACGTCCTTGAGCACGACGACAGCCCGAAAGTCCGCCACGCGTCGCTATTCCCATTGTCGATGCTGGCGGCGCGTGACGATCGCATCCAGCCCGCATTCGCGCGCGCGGCCGCGAACGACCCCGACCCGTTGCTCCGGCTGGCGGCCGCTGAGGCCGCCGCCGGCAACTACAAGCGCGTCAAGACGCGCAAGGCCCTGCGCCGTCAGTCCGCCGCGTCGTGACGTGACGAGCGACCTCAAAACGATCTCGTTGCGTACACCGCTGATCGTTTGATGCCGTTGGGTGGCCGCCATCTCGCGTCTACGACGCGGTTTGGCCGCCCGAAGGTGGCATGAAAGCCCGGCGCTGACGCGCCAGGGCCTTACGACGCGTCAGGCGGTGGCGAGGCGCAGGTTCGGGTAGGCGGCCTCGGCGAGGCCGGTCGGGCCGTCTGACTGGAGGCGCCACCACCCGGCGGCGGCGATCATCGCCGCGTTGTCGGTGCAGTACTTGAACGCGGGCAGAAGACACTCCACGCCGAGGTCGTCAGCGGTTGCCTGGGTGCGCGCCCGCAGCTCCGAGTTGGCGGCGACGCCCCCGGCGAGGCACAGCGCTCGCGCGCCGGTGTCGGTGACGGCCTTCGCCGCTTTCGACACCAGGCTGTCCACGACTGCCTTCTGGAAACCGGCGGCGACATCTGCCGTGGCGAGCGACGCGTCGCCCGCCACCTTGCGCGCCACGGCGGTCTTGATGCCGGAGAACGAGAAGTCGTAGGAGTCGTCGCGCATCAGACGCGGCATGGCGACAGCTTTGGGGTCGCCCTCTTTGGCGAGCTTGTCGATGATCGGCCCACCCGGATAGCCGAGGCCGAGGACGCGGGCCACCTTGTCGTAGGCCTCACCGGCGGCGTCGTCGATCGTGCCGCCGAGGATCGAGTAGTCGCCCATGCCGCGCACGTGCACGAGCATCGTGTGGCCGCCCGACACCAGCAGGACGACCGCCGGCAGCGGCAGGTCGGGGCGCTCGAGCAGGCAGGCGTAGAGGTGCCCCTCGAGGTGATTGACGCCCACGAACGGCACCCCCCACCCGTAGGCGAGTGCCTTGGCGTGGCTCACGCCGACGAGCAACGCACCGATGAGACCAGGACCTTTGGTCACGGCGACCGCCGCGCAGTCGCGCCCACCGACCCCAGCCTGTGTAAGCGCGTCGTCGATCACCGGCCCGAGTGTGACGAGATGGGCGCGGCCCGCGAGCTCCGGCACGACACCACCGAAGCGCGCGTGCAGGTCGATCTGGCTCGACACCACCGACGACAACACCGTCGTGCCGCCGGCGACGACCGCCGCGGCCGTCTCGTCACAACTCGTCTCGATACCCAGCACGAGGTCGCTCATGGCCGGAGCCGATCGACGGTCGTCTCGCCGCGGACGCCTTCTTCGATGCGGAGCAGCCGCTCGAGGTACTCGGGTTGGTCGATGTCGTCGGCCCACATGACAAGCGCGTCCTCATTCGTCTCGACGTAGTAGCCCTTGCGGATACCGGCAGGACGGAAGCCGAACCGGCGGTACATCCGCTGCGCCGGCTCGTTCGACACGCGCACCTCCAACGTCAGGTGGCGGGCGCCACGCTCACGGGCGTCGCGTGCGATGTTCATCAGCAGCCGCGTACCGATGTGGTGCCGGTGCCACGCCGGATCGACGGCGATGGTGGTGACGTGCGCATCCTCACCGACGAGCATGAGCCCGCTGTAGCCGACGACGGTCGGACCGACCTTGGCCACGTAGTACGAGCGGCTCGTCCGCATCCCGAGTTCGCTCACGAACAAGTTGATCGTCCACGGCCGCGGATACACCTCGGTCTCGATGCGCAACACCGTGCGCAGGTGACGGCGCCGCATGGGCGTCAGATGGACGTCGACCGGATCGCGCTCGCCGTCGCGGGGCGTGATTCCAGCCGGATCCTTCGGTTCAGCTGCCACTCGACGCCCCCCTTTCGGCGTTCAGCTCTGCGTCTGACTTTCGCAGATACAGGGGCGAAATGCTGTTGGGTTCCTGGAACGGCAGCGTGCGGGCCAACTCGACGAGCGCCTCGGCCGACGGCAGAGCGAAGAGCGCCCCCGCTTCGCCGAGCGTGTCGCCGACCAACGTCGCGTCGCCGATCTGGGCGAGCAGCTCGTCGGGTGGCAGCACGGTGGGCTCCATGACGCGCTTGAGCTCCCGGCCGACGGATTCGTACCGAGCGGCGTAGACCTCCCGGCGGCGGGCGTCGATCACGCTCACGATGTCGCCGCCGGCGTGGCGCAGGGTGTGCGCCAACACGTCGAGGCTGCACACGGCGATCATCGGCTTGCCCAGTGCCTGCGCCAGCCCGTTTGCGGTGGCGATCCCGACGCGCAGCCCGGTGAACAGCCCCGGGCCGATGTCGACGGCGATGGCGTCGACGTCGGCGACTGCGATGCCTGCCTGCGTGCACACGAAGTCGATCGCCGGCATGAGGGCTTCGGCGTGGCGGGGCCCGCGGGTCACGTGGGCACCGGCGATCACGCCGTCATCGGTGCCGATCGCCACGCCGGCACGCGCCGTCGCCGACTCGACGCCGAGAACCATCATGTGGTCCACCGATCAGCCCAGCCGTCGAAGTCGAACCGGCGCGACGTCTCGTCGACATCGGTGATGGTGACCGTCAAGCGGTCGGGACGCAGCAGCGTCTCGGCGAGGTCGCCCCACTCGACGAGCACGATGGCGCCGTCGGCCAGCGACTCGTCCAGGCCCAGGTCGAGCACCTCGTGTTCGCTGACGAGGCGGTACAGGTCGGCGTGCACGATCGGGGTCGGTCCTTCGTAGTTGTGCACCAGCGCGAACGTCGGCGACGTGGCTTGTTCGGAAGACCCCGTCGCCGTGACGAAGCCGCGCACGAAGCGCGTCTTGCCGGCGCCGAGACCGCCGACGAGCACGATGAGGTCACCGGGACGCGCCATGTGCGCGACGGTCGCCGCCAGTTGCTCGGTCTCTTCGGGGCTGTGGGTCACGCGGGTGATCACAGCGTGACTCCCGCGTCGGCCAGCGCTCGCTTGGCGCGCACGAAGTCGGCGCGCATCTCGGCGAGCGGTTGCCCGCCACCGCTGCGCAACACGGCCGACGGGTGATACGTCGGCACAAGGACGGCACCGTGGCGCCACGGATATGTCTTGCCCCGCAGCTTCGTGATGCCCTCTTTCGCCTTGGGATCGCCGAACAGCAGCAACTTGGTGGCGAAGTTGCCCAGCGTGATGACCACCTTCGGCCCGATGGCGTCGAGCTTCGCCTCGAGCCACGGATTGCACGCCGCGATCTCGTCAGGCAGCGGATCGCGGTTGCCCGGCGGACGGCACAGCAGCGTGTTGCCGATGAACACGCGCTCGCGCGTCACGCCGAGTTCCTCCAGCATCACCTGGTCGAGCAGCTTCCCCGAACGCCCGACGAAGGGCTCCCCCCGCTCGTCTTCGTCCTTGCCCGGCGCTTCCCCGACGATCATCAGCGGCGCGTCGGGATCGCCGGCGCCGAAGACGACGTTGGTACGCGTCTGGGCCAGCGGACAGTTCGTGCAGCTGGCGGCCTGCACCGCCAGTTCGGCGAGTGAAGACGCCATGACCACAAAAGCCTAGGGGTTTGCCGCCGAAACAGCGTTCCTGATCGCCGCCTCCACCGCGTGGGCGGCCAGCATACGAACCGACTCGACGTCGGCCCTCACCTGACCCGTGGCCGCGGCCACGATGGCGTCGCCGTCGACGCGCGTATGGGCCGGGTCGATCGCGCGCGCGATGCCGCCGTGCGCGGACTGGGCGGTGAGAAAGCAGTCGGTCTTCGAGAGCGACGCGTTCGTCACGACGACGCCAATGGTGGTGTTCTCGATCGGGTTGGCCGGCACATGCCCCGACACCGGCGCCGCCTGCTCGCCGCGCAGGAACCCAACCGCATTCACCACCATCAAGGCACTGACGACGAGTTCGCCGCGGCGCGCCGTCGCCGTGCCGAGACCGCCGGGGCGCCGGTCGGCCACGCGCCCGCCGAGCTTGCCGATAGTGGCGCCGGTGCCGGCGCCGACCCGCCCGACGTCGAAGCGGCCGCGGCCGGCGTTGGCACACGCGGCGTAGCCGGCGTCGGCGTCGGGTCGCGCCTTGCGATCACCGACGGCGAGGTCGAACACGATCATCCCCACCACGATCGGTACGAGTCCGCCGCGCGCCGTCTTCAGGCCGCGGCGGTGCTGCTCGCACCAGCGCATGGCGCCGTCGGCCGTCGCCAACCCGTACGCCGAGCCACCGCTGAGCATGACGACGTCGACGTGCTGCACGAGGCGCGTCGGATCGAGGAGCGCGAAGTCACGGGTGCCAGGCGCGCCGCCGCGCACTTCACCCGAGGCTACGCAGCCCTTGGGCAACACGACGGCGGTGCAACCGGTCTGCCCCACGGCGTCGGTCCAGTGCCCGACCCTGACGCCGCGAACGTCAGTGATCACGCGCGAAGGCAGCGATGCGGTCGTTGAGCCATTCGGCCCGCTCCATCATCAGCATGTGACCCGCGCCCGACACAACCTCGAACTCGGCGCCGGGGATGCGCCGGGCGATATCGCGGCCGAGTCGCGGCGGAGTCAATAAGTCGCGTGAACCGGTGATCACCAGCGCCGGCACCGGATAGTCCTTGAGGCGCGACCGGATGTCGAAGCCGATCACGCCGGGCATCAGCGCCGCGAGCGTCGCCGGTGGAACCGCCGCGGTCATGTTGCGGGTGTGGGCCACGTGACGCGGATCAGCGTTGGTGCCGACTGCGAGTCGGGCCAGCGCGTAACCGACGTCGCCCGCCGGGAACCCGCGACCCGTCGCCCGCGTCAACACACCGGGGTTGGCCACCCGGTTCACCGCCGACAAACCCGGAATCCCCGGCGACACCGCAGCGGCCGTCGACAACAGAATGGTTCCGGCAACGCGCTGGCGCGCCAGGTCGGGAAAGTCGAGGCACATCTGCTGGGTGACCATGCCGCCCATGGAATGACCCACGACGACCGCGTCGCTGATGTCGAGATGCGTCAACACTTGCGCCGCGTCGCTCGCCATGCGCGCGATGCCGTAGCCCCCCGAACCGCGCTGCGACCGGCCGTGCCCACGCTGGTCCAGGGCGATCACGCGGAAGTGCTTGCTCAACGTGGCGATCTGGTACGGCCACGTCTCGATCGAAAGCGTCACGCCGTGGAGCAGGACGAGCGGGCGGCCGTGGCCGTTCTCGACGGTGTGGATGACGGCGCCGTCGTCGACGGTGACGTGGTGGTGCGTGAGCGCGTTCGGCAGGCGCAGCTCGGCCAGGTCCAGTGCACGATTGCGGTGACGGCGCGCGGCTTGGAACGCGGCGGTTGCCGCGAGACCGGCACCGACACCGGCGGCCCCGAGCGCCAGCGCCCGGTTCTGGCGACGGCGTGGCATCTACTCGTGGGCTCCGTGCGCCCGCCGGGGCACGCGGGGCCCGATGCCACACAAGACTTCGTAACTGATCGTCCCCAGCCGCTGTGCCCAGTCTTCGGCAGTGATGGTCTCGTCTCCTTGGGATCCCAATAGGACGACTTCGTCGCCGGGCTCCACCGTAGAGTCCCGACCACAGTCGACCATGAGTTGGTCCATGGTGATCGTGCCGGCGATCGGCCGGCGTTTCCCGCCGACGAGCACGCACGCACCGGCGGCCGACAACGCGCGCGGTACACCGTCGGCGTACCCGAGCGGCAGTGTGGCAATCACGGTTGGCTGCTCGGTCACGAAGCGCAGCCCGTAGCTGACGCCCTCGCCTGCCGCGAGGTGTTGCACGTGTGTGACGCGCGCCTTCAACTGCAGCGCCGGCACGAGCTCCACGCGACCGGCGAGATCGGGCCCGGGCGGGTAGCCGTAGAGCGCGATGCCGACGCGGACCATGTCGTAACGGCTGCGGGGGTGGCCGAGCGTGCCGCCGGAGTTTGCGGCGTGGAGCACGCGTGGCGCCACGCCCTGCGCCGCCAACTTCTCGACGGCGGCCTCGAAACGGTCCAGGGCCGCGGCCGTCACGTCGGCGCGGTCCATGTCTTCGCTCACCGCGAGGTGCGTGTAAAAGCCCTCGAGTTCGAGACCAGGCGTCTCGGCGATCTGCACCGCCAGCGCGACGGCGGCGTCGGGCTCCGCACCCACGCGGTGCATTCCCGTGTCGACCTTCACGTGGACGGGCACGGTGACGCCACGCCGCTTGGCCGCCGACGCCAGCGCGCCGACGGCGCGCGCCGAGTACAGCGTCGGCGTGAGGTCGTAACGCACCACGTCGGCCATGGCCGCCGCGGACGGCTGCGAGAGCAGCAACACCGGCGCTTCGATGCCCGCCCTGCGCAAGCCGACACCTTCCTCGGCCAGGGCCACGCCGAGACGGGTCGCGCCGCCGCGCAGGGCGGCGTGCGCCGCGTCGGCGTCACCGTGGCCGTAGCCGTTGGCCTTCACCACCGCGCACAACTCGGCGGGCGCAACCAGTTCGGCGATGGCGCGGGCGTTGGCGGTGATGGCGTCGAGGTCCACCTCCGCCCACGCCGGACGCGTCCGCGCTTCAGGCATCGAAGACCTGCGCGAGGGCGATCGGCAACAGCGGTGGCAGGTCGTCGGCGACCAGGCCGTCCTTGGGGCCGAGCCGTCCCGCGAGTCCGTGCACGAAGGCTGCGGCCGCCGCGGCCTCGAATGCGGGCACGCCGCGGGCGCAGAACGACGCCAGCACTCCGGACAGGACGTCACCGGTGCCGCCGGTCGCCAGTCGCTGGTCTCCGGCGTTCGCCATCAGCACCCGACGCCCGTCGGCGTCGGCCACGATCGTCGTCGGCCCCTTGAGCAGCACGACGGCACCCGTCGACTGCGCCAGCGCGACCACGTCGCCGATGCGGTCCTCGCCGGGATAGCGGCCGGCGAGGCGCTTGAACTCGGCGTCATGCGGCGTCACGACCACGGGCGCCGTGCGCTCCTTGATCACCTCGCGACGAATGATCGACAGGTCGAGAGCGTCGGCGTCGACGACGATCGGGATATCGGTCTCGGCGAGTACTTCGGCGGCGCTGTCGAGGGCGTCATGGCTGCGGCCGAGCCCCGGGCCGATGATCGCCGCGGCGCACCGCTCGGTCGCTTCGACCGCCGACTTGCCCCAGTGGCGCAGCGGGAGATCGGCCCCGAGCGACGAGATCGGTTTGGGCGGTCCCGACGGGGTGCCACCCGGAATCGCCAAGCGCACCATGCCGGCGCCGGCGCGTTGCGCTGAAGCCGCCGCCAACCCCGCGGCGCCGTAGAGCCCGGGCGACCCGCCGATCACGCACACCGCGCCGCGCCACTTGTGCGCCTCGCGATCGCGGCGCGGCACCCAGTGACGGACGTCGCTGGGTTCGACCAAGTGCACACGTTCTGACGACGCCCCCAACCCGATCGCTTCGATCACGATGTCGCCGGCGTGATCGGGTCCGTCCGCCAGCAGCAACCCCGGCTTGAGCGCGCCCATGGTCACCGTGCGCACCGCGTGCACCGCGCCGTGACACGCGATGCCCGAGTCGCCGTTCACGCCCGAAGGGATGTCGACGGCCAGCACCGGCGCACCGTTGGGGTCGGGGGCGCGGTACTCACCCCGGAAGCCCGTGCCGTAGGCGGCGTCGATGACGAGGTTGCTCGGCGGCAGCACCTCGGGGACGTCAGCCGCGTCGAAGATGCGGACGCGCACGCCGCGCTCGCTGAGCCGGCGTGCCGCGCTGCGCCCGTCGGCACCGTTGTTGCCCTTGCCGGCGACGACGACGACGCGCTTGCCGTACGTGCCCCCGAGCATGCGCAGCGCCGCCCACGCCACCGCGCTGCCGGCGCGTTCGATCAGCGTGGCGACGGGTTCGCTCGCGGCGGCGTCGACCGCCTGCATCTCGGCGACGGACAGGACCGGCTTCACAGCGCGGCCACCACCGCGACCGCGGTGCGGTCGGTGTGCGACAGCGACACCATCCAGCGGGTGATGCCCTGGCCGCTCGCGAGGGTCGCGGCGGAACCCCGCAGCACGAGTTCGGGGGCACCGGACTCGGCGCGCACGGTCTCGACCTCGTGCCAGCCGAACGCGCCCAGACCGACACCCATCGCCTTCATCACTGCCTCTTTCACCGCGAAGCGAGCCGCTAACCGCGCGACGGGTGTCAGCGCCCGTTCGCGCTCGGTGAACAAGCGGTCGGCCAGGCGCGGGGAGCGGGCGAGCACGGATTCGAAACGGTCGACATCGACGGCGTCAATGCCCAGGCCAATCATTACGGTCCGATCATTCGACCGTGACGGTCTTGGCGAGGTTGCGCGGCTTGTCGACGTCGTTGCCCCGCGCCTTGGCCAGGTAGTACGCGAAGAGTTGCAGCGGCACGACGTCGACCATGGGATTGAAAAGTTCGTGGCCAGCGTCGGGCACGGCGAACACGTCGTCGCTCAGCTCGGCGAGGCGTGGATCGATGGAGCCGTTACCGTCGAGATCGGTCGCCACCGTGAGTACCGACGCGCCGCGCGCCTTGACCTCTTGGATGTTCGACACGATCTTGTCGAGCAGTCGGCTGCGCGTCGCCAGCGCGACCACCAGCACGCCGGGCTCTATGAGCGCGATCGGGCCGTGCTTGAGCTCGCCGGCGGCGTAGGCCTCGGCGCGCACGTAGCTCAGTTCCTTCAGCTTGAGCGCGCCCTCGTGCGCCATGGCGTAGCCGCTACCCCGACCGATGAAGAACACGTCGCGGACGTCGCGGTACTTCTCGGCCATCACCTTGGCGTGGTCGGCGTTCGCCGCCGCCGCCGCAATGCGATCGGGCACGAGTTGCAGATCCCGCACGAGGTGCGCCGCTTCCTCGGGATACAGCGTGCCGCGCAGCTGGGCCAGATACAGCGCCAGGACGTTGAGCGCCGCCACCTGCGCCACGTGGGTCTTGGTGGCGGCGACGCAGATCTCCGGACCAGCGTGGGTGTACAGCACGGCGTCGGCGTCGCGGGCCATCGACGAGTCGACGACGTTGCACACCGTCAACACCGGCGCCTTCTGCCGCTTGGCGAAGGTAACCGCCTCCATCGTGTCGAGCGACTCACCGGACTGGCTGATGGCGACGACGAGGCTCGTCGGACCGAGCACCGGATCGCGGTAGCGGAACTCGCTTGCCACTTCGCTCTCGACGGCCAGCTTGGCCCAGTGCTCGATGGCGCGTTCACCGACGAGTCCGGCGTTGTAACTCGTGCCGCAGCCGACGATGAACACCTTGTCGATGCGACGCAGGTCGTCGTCGGTCAGCTTCATCTGGTCGAGCGAGATCAAATCGTCGTCGACGCGGCCGAGCAACGTGTCGCGCACCGCGTCGGGCTGCTCGTAGATCTCCTTGAGCATGAAGTCGGGATAGCCGGACTTCTCCGCCGACGCGAGATCCCACGTGACTTCGCGCCGCTGCGGCGCGACCTCGTCACCGTTGAGCGTGGTGATGCGCACCGCACCGGGGCGCAGTTCGACGACGCGCTCGTCGTCGATGACGAAGAAGTCGGTGGCCTTGCCGTGAATCGCCGGGATGTCACTGGCCAGGTACGCCGTCGCGTCGTTGACGCCGCAGATGAGCGGCGACCCGCGACGCGCCCCGACGATCAACTCGGGCTCGTCGACGTGCACCACGGCGATGGCGAACTTGCCGTGGACGCTGCGCAGCGCGGCGCGCGTCGCGTCGGCGAGGTTCTCGCCCGTCGCCGCCATGCGCGCCGCGATCACGTGGGCCAGGACTTCGCTGTCGGTCTCCGACTGCAACTCCGCTCCGCCCTGGGGTAGGCCGGCGGCCAGATCCTTGTAGTTGTCGATGATGCCGTTGTGGATCAGCGCCAACTTCCCGGACGCGTCGGTGTGGGGGTGAGCGTTGCGCTCCGTCGGGCCGCCGTGGGTCGCCCAGCGGTTGTGCCCGATACCGGTCGTCGCGCCTGCGGGAGCGTCGCCGACCGCGGCGGTCAGCTCCGGAAGGCTCTTGGTGCCACCGGCGCGCCGCTTGCGCCAGATCTGGCCGCCCGGCACGACCAGCGCCACCCCCGCCGAGTCGTACCCGCGGTACTCGAGACGGTGGAGTCCTTCGATCAGGACCTCAAGAACCGAGGTGTCGCCGGTCACGCCGATGATCCCGCACATGGCCGCAAGGCTACAGGCGACCGGTGCGCTCTAACCCAGCGCCAGTTCCTCCTGCACGAGCGACGCGATGCGCTCGGCCACTTCGTGGGCCTGGGGTTCGGTGGCGGCTTCGACCATCACGCGCACGATCGGCTCGGTGCCGGACTTGCGCAGCAGGACCCGGCCGTTGGACCCAAGACCGATTGTCTCTTTGTCGACCATCGCCCAGATCGACGGCGTGTCGTCGAGGCGGCCGCAGTCGACGCCGCGCACGTTGATCATCACCTGCGGCAGGCGGGTCATGACCGACGCCAGGTCGGCGAGTGGGCGGCCCGACCTTGCCACCACGTCGAGCAGTTGGAGTCCGGTGAGCATGCCGTCGCCGGTGGTGGCGAGGTCGCGGAACACGATGTGGCCCGACTGCTCCCCGCCGAGCGTCCAACCACCCGAGGCCATCGCCTCGAGGATGTAGCGGTCACCGACGGCGGTTTCGACGACGTTCACGTCGTGTTGCTCCATCGCGATGCGCAAGCCGAGGTTGGCCATCACCGTGACGACGAGCGTGTCGCCGACGAGGCGCGAGCGCTCGCGCCGGTCGAGGGCGCACACGGCCAGGATGTGATCACCGTCGACGAGCTCGCCGGCTGCGTCGACGGCGAGCACGCGGTCGGCGTCGCCGTCGAAGGCCAACCCGACGTCGGCACCCACGCGCACGACTTCGGCTTGCAGGGCTTCGGGATGCGTCGAGCCGCAGCCGTCGTTGATGTTGGTGCCGGTCGGCGCGTTCGCCATCACCGTCACGCGCGCCCCGGCGTCCGCGAACACCCGGGGCGCGATCGTCGACGCGGCGCCGTGTGCACAGTCGAGCACGACCGACAAACCGTCGAGTCGCCGACCCTCGAGCGAGCCGAGCAACTGGCGCTCGTACTCCGCCACCGCCCCCTCGTCGCGCACCTGTGGCGTGGCGTTGGCCGGACCGTCGCCGTGCGGCGCGAGTTCGCGCATCTGGTCTTCGATCCGTTGCTCGACGTCGTCGGTGAGCTTGACGCCCCCGCGGGCGAAGAACTTCACGCCGTTGTCCTGGTACGGGTTGTGCGAGGCCGACAGCACTGCTCCCGGCGCGTTACGCGCGGCGCACACGAACGCGACGCCGGGTGTCGGGATGACGCCGAGGTCGACGATGCGCGCTCCTTCCGCCGCCAGACCCGCGGCGAGCGCCGCTTGGAGCGCGGGACCGGACTCGCGCGTGTCGCGCCCGACGTGAAACGCCTCGCCCGCACCGAGAACCCGCGCGGCGGCGCGGCCGAGTCCGTAGACGAGGTCGGTGGTGAGTTCTTCGAAAGCGACGCCCCGGACGCCGTCGGTCCCGAACTTCAGGGACACGAGTAGGTCAGCGCTTCGAGTACTGCGGCGCCTTGCGGGCCTTCTTGAGGCCGGCCTTCTTCGATTCCTTCTCGCGAGCGTCGCGAGTGAGGAAGCCGGCGCCCTTGTGCAGCGGGCGGCTTTCGGGATCCAGTTCGACGAGCGAACGCGCGATGCCGAGACGCAGCGCGCCGGCCTGACCGGCGACCCCACCGCCGTCGATGGTGACGTCGACGTCGTAGGCGCTCTCGAGGTTGGCGAGGCGCAGCGGCTCGCTGGCGATCATGCGGTGCGTCGGCGACGGGAAGTAGTCCTCGAACGTGCGCTTGTTGATCGTGATCTTGCCGGTGCCGGGGCGCAGGCGAACGCGTGCGACGGCTTCCTTACGACGACCGGTGGTCTGGGTGAGCGGCTTGGGCATCGAAGACTCCTCTTACTGCTCGACCCGACGGGCGCCCGGCACGTCGAACGGCTGGGGCTGCTGGGCGGCGTGGGGGTGGTTGGGGCCGGCGTAGACCTTCAGCTTGAGCATCTGCTGACGGCCGAGCGCGCCCTTGGGCAGCATGCCGCGCACCGACTTGCGCACCGCTTCGGTGGGCTTGGTGGCGAGCAGCTCGGCGAAGGTGGTGGTCTTGAGACCGCCGGGGTAGCCGGAGTGGCGATACACGTTCTTCGCCTCGGCCTTGTTGTTCGTGAGCACGACCTTGTCGGCGTTCACGATGACGACGAAGTCACCCGTGTCGAGGTGCGGCGCAAAGATCGGCTTGTGCTTGCCGCGCAGCAGGCGCGCCACTTCGGTGCACATGCGACCGAGGACCATCCCCTCCGCGTCGACGACATGCCAGACGCGCGTGATGTCAGATGCTTTGGGTGAGTACGTGGGCACTTGCTTTCCTAAACCTCGAAGGCCGCAACCTGGTCGCGGGACCGTTCAAGGATAGGGGGATCTGGCAAAACCCGCAAACGGGCCCTGACCAGCGGGTTTAGCCTGCTCTTCGTGATCTCGCGGGTGGATATCGAGACGGCGGCCGAGCGACTCGCCGGCGTCATCAACGAAACCCGGGTCGAGCGCCACGCCGGGATCTCGGCGCTCGCCGGCCGACCGGTTGCCATGAAGTACGAGCACCTCCAGCGGACGGGTTCGTTCAAGATCCGGGGGGCGTACAACTTGATCGCCCAGCTCGCCGACGGCGTGCCGGTGGTGGCGGCGTCGGCGGGCAACCACGGCCAGGGGGTGGCGCTCGCGGCCGGCCTGCTCGGGCATCGGGCCACGATCTACATGCCGGCCTCGGCACCCCTCCCCAAGATCGAGGCGACCCGGAACTACGGCGCCCAGGTCGTGCTGGTCGACGGCGACGTCAACCAGTGCCTGGAGCGGGCCCAGACCGACGCCGGCGACGCCGTGTACGTGCCCCCCTTCGACGACGAGCGCATCATCGCGGGCCAGGGCACCGTCGGGCTCGAGATGGCAGCGCAGGCACCCGAGATCGAAACCGTCGTCGTCCCCATCGGCGGCGGCGGCCTCATCTCCGGCGTCGCCACGGCGTTCGCCCACACGCGTCGCGACGTGCGCGTCGTGGGCGTCGAGGCGGCCGACCGCGCCACGACGATGGCCGACGGCATCCGGGTCAAGGGCACGTCCGCGCTCACCGAGGCGCACATCCGCGCCTACGTCGACGAAGTCGTAAAGGTCGACGAAGAAGCGATCAGCCAGGCGCTCGTCATGTTGCTCGAGCGGGCCAAACAAGTCGTCGAACCCGCCGGCGCCGCCGCCCTCGCCGCGGTGCTGAGCGGCCTCGTCCCGGGCGACGGTGCGGTGGGCGTCATCGTGTCGGGCGGCAACATCGACCCGCTGCTGCTCGTGCGCGTCGTCGAACACGGGCTGTCGGCCGCCGGCCGCTACCTGGTGCTCAGCGTCATCGTGCGTGACGCGCCCGGCGAGCTCGCCCGCCTCCTCGACGTCGTGGCCGCCGAAGGGCTCAACGTGCTGTCGGTCGACCACCACCGCGCCGGTTCGCACGTCGGCATCAACAAGACCGAGGTGCGCCTCACGCTGGAGACCCGCGATCCGTCCCACCGCGGTGAAGTCATCGACGTCATCCGCAACGCCGGCTTCGCGGCGAACGAAAGCTAGAGCGCCAGCACCGCCTCGCAAATCCCAATTCGTAGACAACTCGACCAACGGCCCATGCGTGTACGCCGAACGGCCGATAAACCCCAACGCCAGTTGAGATGCGTTGGGCGCACGTCGATAGACGATTGTGCAACGACGTGTCCTTCTCGCGCTCTCGGCGCTCGGCGCGGCCCTCGTCGGCCTCGTCGCGTCCGTCACGCCCGCGCACGCGGACTCGCTCAGCCAGACGATCACCGTGACGCGCCCCGCCGGCCAACTGGTGATCGACGTGCGGGGCAGCCACGTCGTGGTGACCGACACCCGCGCCGACGACCCTGGGTGGAACGTCGCCGGCGTCACGTCGATCGAGTCGGTCACGCCAGCGTTCACCGACGGCTCCGGCTTCACCTACGGGCAGCGGGTCGCGTTGCACGACGGCACGGCGAGCGCGCCCGCGCATCACGGCCTCGGCATCGCGTTCCTCAAGTTGAGCTCTGACGGCCCAACCGTCACCATCACCGTGATCTGACGACTCAGTACGTCACTTCCCACAGCACCAGGCCGTGGGGCGGCGCCGGCTCGGCGTTGGCCTGACGATCGCCGCCGCGTAGCACCGCCAGCACGTCGCTCACGTGGCGCTTGCCCTTGCCGACGTCGACGAGCAGGCCGACGATCGAGCGCACCATCTGGTGGCAGAACGCGTTGGCCTCGATCCAGAAGTACATGACGCCGTCGGTGTCGGGGAACTCCCACTCGGCGTCGACCACGCGCCGCGTCGTGCCGGGGATCGTGCCGTCGCGCCTCGCCGTGGGCTTGCGGCAAAAGGCGGCGAAGTCGTGCTCGCCTAGCAACGGGTCGCACGCCGCCTGCATGGCGCGCGCGTCGAGCGGTTCGGGCACCCACCACGCCTGCGTGGCCAGCAGCGGATCGGGCACCGGCGCGTTGACCACCGTGTAGCGGTAGCGGCGGGCGACGGCATCGTGGCGGGCGTCGAACCCCTCGGCGATCGCGCAGTCGCGTACGACGACCGACGGCGCCGTTTGCCGGTTGACGCGCCGCATCAACTCGTCGCAGTCGAGCGACGTCCCTGCGGGGACGTCGAAGGACACGACCTGGCCGCGAGCGTGCACGCCGGTGTCGGTGCGCCCGGCGCACACCAGGTCGACGCTGTCGAGGCGCAGCGCCCGGCCGATGGCGAGGGTCAGCTTGCCGGCGACGGTCGGCACCTCGGGCTGGGCGGCGAAACCATGGAAGGCGGCGCCGTCGTAGGCGACCGTCATCCGGACGCGAATCGGCGGGACCACTTCGGGCCCCGCCGTTTCAAGATCCTCGTCGAAGAGGGTCACTCGAACCGGTGCTACACGAGTTCGATGCGCGCCATCGGCGCGTTGTCGCCGTTGCGCGGGCCGAGCTTCAGGATCCGCGTGTAGCCACCGTTGCGGTCGGCGTAGCGGGGACCGATCTCCTCGAACAGCTTGTGGGTCATCTCGGTGTCACGGATGAACGCGATGACCTCACGACGACGGGCGAGACCGCCCTTCTTCGCCTTGGTGATGACCTTCTCGGCGACCGGGCGCAGCGCCTTGGCCTTGGCTTCGGTCGTCACGATCGCCTCGGCGGCGATCAGCGAGGCCACCAGGTTGCCGAACATCGCCTTCTGGTGGGCGGCGTCGCCACCGAAACGGCGGCCGCGCTTGGGAGTTCCGGGCATCGCTAGATACCAACCGTTCGGCTACCGCGCAGCGACAGGCCGCGCTCGTCGAGCTTGACCAGCACTTCGTCGAGCGACTTCTGGCCGAAGTTGGTGATGGCCAGCAGGTCGTCGGGCGTCTTCTGGATGAGTTCGCCGATGGTGTTGACCTGCGCCCGCTTGAGGCAGTTGCGCGGGCGCTCCGACAGGTCGAGGTCTTCGATCGGCAGGTCCATGTCGGGCGAGCCGGAACCCGCAACGGCAACGTCGCCGAGTTCGAGACCCTGCGGGGCGTCGCTCATCTCGGCCACCAGCGTGACGAGCGAGCGCAGCGTGTCGCCGGCCGAAGCCAGGGCTTCACGCGGCGAGATCGAACCGTCGGTCTCGATGTCGAGCACGAGGCGGTCGAAGTTGGTCGACTGCTCGACGCGCGTCGGCTCGACGGTGAAGGCCACGCGGCGCACCGGGGCGAAGATCGAGTCGACCGGCAGCACGCCGATCGTCGAGGAGCGCTTGTTCTTGTCGGCCGACGCATAGCCACGACCCCGCTCGACGGTCACGTCGACGGCGAGGCGACCCTTGCCGTTGACCGACGCGATGTGCAGTTCGGGGTTGAGGATCTCGACGCCGGTGACCTGCGAGAGATCGGCGGCGGACACCTCAGCCGGACCGCGCACGTCGAGGCGCAGCGTGACGGGCTCGTCGACGTCCATGCGCAGGACGAGGTCCTTGAGGTTGAGGATGATGTCGGTGACGTCTTCCTTCACGCCGGTGAGGGTCGTGAACTCGTGGAGCGCGTCGTCGAAGCGAACCTGCGTAACCGCCGCGCCCGGGATGGACGACAGCAGCGTGCGACGAAGGGCGTTACCGAGCGTGTGGCCGAAGCCGGGATCGAGCGGGCCGATAGCGAAGCGCTGCCGGTCGTTCTCCTCCTCGCCGATGGCTTCGACGGTGGGTCGCTGAATAATGAGCATGAAAGGTCCTTCGGACGCGGGAAGTGTTCTGGTTACTTGGAGTAGAGCTCGACGATGAGCTGTTCGCGCACCGGAATGTCGATGTGCTCGCGCTGCGGGAGATCACGCACGGTGACCTCGAAGCCTTCGGCGCCGGTTTCGAGCCAGCCCGGCACCTGATGATCGAGCGTGTCCATGTTGTGTCGGATCACGATCATGGTGCGCGACTTCTCCTTGAGGGAGATCACGTCGCCCTTCTTCACGCGGTAGCTCGGGATGGTGACGCGCTTGCCGTTTACGAGCACGTGGCCGTGACGCACGAACTGGCGGGCCTGGTTGCGGCTCGCGGCCCAACCGGCGCGGAAGGTCACGTTGTCGAGACGGATCTCGAGCATGCGCAGCAGGTTCTCGCCGGTGATGCCCTGCTGGCGGTTCGCTTCCTTGTACATGTTGGCGAACTGCTTTTCGAGCACGCCGTAGATGCGGCGGGCCTTCTGCTTCTCGCGCAGCTGGTTCAGGTACTCGCTGCCCTGGCGCTGACGATCGCGTCCGTGCTCACCCGGAGGGTAGGGCCGGCGCTCGATCGGGCACTTCATGGTGTCGCACTTGGAACCCTTGAGGAACAGCTTCTGCTTCTCGCGGCGGCACAGACGGCACGCCGGGCCGGTGTAGCGGGCCATTAGACGCGCCTCCGCTTCTTGGGACGGCAGCCGTTGTGCGGGATCGGCGTGACGTCCTTGATGCCGTTGACCTCGAGGCCGGTGTTCATGAGCGAGCGGATCGCCGTCTCACGACCCGAACCCGGGCCCTTGACCATGACCTCGACGGTGCGCAGCCCGTGCTCCATGGCACGGCGGGCGCACTGCTCGGCGGCGAGCTGGGCGGCAAACGGGGTCGACTTACGCGAGCCCTTGAAGCCCACGTTGCCGGCCGACGCCCACGAGATGACGTTGCCCTGCGCGTCGGAGATCGACACGATCGTGTTGTTGAAGGACGACTTGATGTGCACCACGCCGTGCGTGACGTTCTTGCGTTCCTTCTTGCGCGGGCGACGACCGCCCGGCTTCGGCTTAGCCATTACTTACGAACCTTCTTCTTACCGGCGACGGTCTTCTTGGGGCCCTTGCGGGTGCGGGCGTTGGTGTGGGTCCGCTGACCACGGACCGGCAGGCCGCGGCGGTGCCGCAGCCCCTGGTAGCAACCGATCTCCATCTTGCGCTTGATGTCCTGCTGGATGTCGCGGCGCAGGTCACCTTCGACCTTGAGGTTCTCGTCGATCCAGTTGCGGAGCTTGGCGACCTCGTCTTCGGTGAGGTCGCGCACGCGCGTGTCGGGATTGGTCTGGGTGGCCTCGCAGATCTCCTTCGCCTTGGTCGGCCCGACGCCGAACACGTAGGTGAGGGAGATGACGAGGCGCTTTTCGCGCGGGATGTCGACGCCAGCAATACGTGCCATCGGTTAACCCTGCCTCTGCTTGTGGCGCGGGTCAGTGCAGATCACCATCACGCGACCGTGACGGCGGATGACCTTGCACTTATCGCACATGGGCTTGACGCTCGGACGAACTTTCATTGCTCTCTTTACCGGTAACGGAAGACGATGCGACCCCGGGTGAGGTCGTAGGGAGTGATTTCAACCTGGACGCGATCACCAGGAAGGATCCGGATGCGGTGCATGCGCATCTTTCCGGACGAGTGAGCGAGCACGTGATGCCCGTTTTCGAGTTCCACTTTGAATACCGCGTTCGGTAGTGGCTCGACGACGGTCCCCTCGAGCGTGATGCCCTCTTCCTTCGATTTCGACAGGTCAAACTCCTTAGAACTGCTGATGAATTGCCGGGCCGAGTGCACCCAGGGGCGCGATTGACCGGCGAAATATCTTAACGGCTCCCGGGTAAATGGGCAAAAAACCCGACTACCAGGGAAAACGCTAGGCCAGGGTCCCCCGCAGGAAGAACTCGACTGCGCCATTATTCCCGCGCAAGGGCGACTCGATCGCCTCGGTGACGTGCCAGCCGGCCGAATCGAGCGCCATCTCGCCGCTGTTGACGGCGCGTTCGAGGTCGGATCGCTCGGTCGGGAGCGTCGCGGCCTGCAGTTCGAACATCGGCTTGACGAGCGCCACCATCGTCGCTCCCGGCGACCAGTCCAGGTTCTTGGTGATGTCGGGGACGATGGCACGCAGCGGCGAGTACGAGACGTCGATCGTGACGAGATCGATCGGCTGGGGGATCAGTTGCCGGTCGAGCTCCGACGCGTTGGTCGCCTCGAAGTTCTTCACCCGCGGGTTCTGGCGCAGCGAACCCATCAGCTGGCCGTGGCCGGCGTCGACGGCATAGACGAAGCGCGCCCCGCGGCGCAGCAACTCCGTCGTGAACCCGCCCGTCGACGCGCCCACGTCGAGACACGTCTTGGCTTCCACGATCACCGGTTCACGAAACCCGTCGAGGCCGGCGGCGAGCTTCGCTTCGCCCTTCAGTTCCTTCGCCTGCTTGACGACGATGGCGGCGTCGCTACGCACCAGCGAGTTCGGGTTGGTGACGATGACGCCGTCGACGTGCACCTCGCCCGCCTCGATGGCGGCAACAGGATCGGCGAGTTCGGGCCGCTGCTTCGTCAACAACTCGATCAACGCCCGCCGTGTCATCCTGTTCGCATTATGGGTCTCTTTGATTCGACCACGCTCGTCGTCAACCAAAAGGCCAAGCTCATCGAGCTGACCAACGAGTACGCCATCTGCGACGAGAACGGCAACCGCATCGGCACCGTGCGGCAAGTCGGCCAAGGCAAGGGGCGCAAGCTGCTGCGCGCCCTCACCAACGTCGATCAGTTCCTCAGCATCAAGCTCGAGATCGCGGACGGCGATGGCAACGTGGTGCTGCGCCTCGAGCGTGGCGCCAAGCTGCTCAAGTCGAAGATCGCGGTGACCGACGGCAAGGGCAACGCCATCGGCAACATCAACCAGGAGAACGTGATCGGCAAGATCCACTTCAGCCTCGAGGCCGGTGGGCGCACCGTCGGGTCGATCAACGCCGAGAACTGGCGGGCGTGGAACTTCAACATCCAGGACGACAGCGGCCGCGAGGTGGCCCGCGTCACCAAGAAGTGGGCCGGCGTACTGAAGGAAGCGTTCACGACCGCGGACAACTACTTCGTCGAGATCCCCGCGCCGCTCGAAGAACCCCTGCGCAGCCTCGTGCTCGCCGCGGCCCTGTGCGTCGACACTGCACTTAAACAAGACGACAAATGAACCCGGCGTGGCTGGCGCCGCACGTTCGCGAACTCGAACGCCACCGGATCGTGCGCCTTTGAGGGGGTGAACTCCGCCGGATCACGCCCTCAAGGGCGCACGCCGGCGACGTGGACCGCTAGGGGACGGTGTAGATCTCGGGGCCGTTGTCGGTGATGGCGATGGTGTGCTCGACGTGGACCGACAGGGAACCGTCGGCGGTCACGACGGACCAACCGTCCTCGAGCAGGAACGTCTCGGGACCGCCCATGTTCACCATCGGCTCGATGGCAAAGACCATGCCGGACCGGAGCTTGGGGCCCTTGCCCGGAGGTCCGTAGTTCGGCACCTGCGGCTCTTCGTGCATGGCCGTGCCGATGGCGTGGCCGACGTACTCGCGCACGACGGAGTAACCGCCGGCTTCGGCGACGGTCTGCACCGCGTGGCTGATGTCGGTGAGACGGTTGCCGTCGAGCATCTGGGCAATGCCGGCCGCCAGCGACGCCTCGGTGACCTCGATGAGCTTGCGCGCCTCGGGGCTGATGTCGCCGACGGGCGCGGTGTAGGCGGCGTCGCCGTGGTAGCCCTCGATGATCGCCCCGCAGTCGATCGAGATGATGTCGCCCTCGTGCAGCACGACGTCCTCGGACGGGATGCCGTGCACGATCATGTCGTTGGGCGACGTGCAGATCACCGCCGGGAACCCGTGGTAGTTGAGAAAGTTCGAGCGGGCGCCGCGCCGCTCGATCACGTCACGGGCGATGCGGTCGAGCTCCATGGTGGTGATGCCCGGACGGATCGCCGCCCGCGTCTTCTCGTGCATCTCGGCGACGACGCGGCCGGCCTTGCGCATCTTGGCCAGCTCGTCTTTGGTCCTACGCATTCATCCCTCGCCCGCGATGACGGTCGATCGCTTCCGTCAACCTATCGGCGACTTCGTCGGTCGATCCCAGGCCATCCACGGTCACCAGCATGCCGCGTTCGAAGTAGTAGTCGATCAAAGGCGCCGTTTCGTCTTCGTACAGCTGGAGCCGGCGGCGGATGGCGTCGTCGGTGTCGTCGTCGCGCTGCACGACCTCGCCGCCGCAGTTGTCGCACGTCCAGTCGTACTTGGGCGGGCGCGACACGTGGTAGATCGCCCCGCACGTCGAGCACACGCGCCGGCCGTTGAGCCGCTGGAGCGCCTCTTCGGTCGGGATGTGCAGGTCGATGACCATGTCCATCACCACCGGATCGAGCAGCTCGTCGAGCAGCTTTGCCTGATTGACCGAGCGGGGGAAGCCGTCGAGGATGAAGCCGCGCGAGCGGGTGTCGGGGTGGTTGAGGCGTTCGCCGACGATGGCGAGGGTCACTTCGTCGGGCACCAGTTCGCCGGCGTCGAGGTAGCCCTTGACCCTCTTGCCCAGCTCGCTCTCGGATCGCACGGCCGCGCGGAAGATGTCTCCCGTCGACACGTGGGACACAACATAGTGACGAGCCAAGCGCACGCACTGCGTGCCTTTGCCCGCACCTTGTTTGCCCAGCAGCACGAGGCGAATGCCGGGAATCATCGGATTACTTCAGGAAACCTTCGTAGTTGCGCATCGTCAGCTGACTGTCGATCTGCTTCATCGTCTCGAGCGCGACACCCACCGCGATGAGCAGCGTGGTGCCAGCGAACGGGTACTGGGTCAGACCCCAGAAGGACAGGAACAGCGACGGCAGGAGCGCAATGAAGGCGAGGAACAGGGCGCCCGGCAGCGTGATGCGAGTGAGGATCCCCTGCAGGTGACGGACGGTCGGCGGCCCCGGTCGGATGCCCGGAATGTAGCCGCCCTGCTTCCGGATGATGTCGGCCTGCTGCTCGGGGTTGAAGGCGATCGACGTGTAGAAGTACGTGAAGCCCACGATCATCAGGCCGTACAAGGCGATGTAGAACCCGTCGGTCGGCGTCGCCAGGTGGTTGTTGATCCACGAACGCACGCCCACCCACGGCACGACGTTCGACAGCAGCACCGGGAAGTACAGCACCGAGCTGGCGAAGATGATCGGGATGACGCCCGCCTGGTTGACCTTGAGCGGGATGTAGGTCGACTGGCCGCCGTACATGCGCCGGCCCACGATGCGCTTGGCGAACTGCACCGGGATGCGGCGCTGACCCTGCTCGACGGCGACGATCGCCACCAGCAGCGCCAGGGTCAACAGGATGACGATGGTGAACTTGACGTTGCCGCCTTCGGCCCGGATCGCCGCGCCGCCCGAGGGCAGGCCCGACACCACGTTGGCGAAAATCAGGATCGACATGCCCTGGCCGATGCCGCGCTGGGTGATGACTTCGGCCAGCCACATGACGCAGGCCGTGCCGGCCGTCATCGTGAGCACGATGAGGAGCACGAGCCAGGCATTGAAGTGCGGGATCAGGTCGAGGTTCGACGAGTTGTTGGTGAGGAAGCCACGGCCGCCGTTGTGGAACACGAACGCCAGACCGGTCGACTGCATGATGGCGAGCGCGACGGTGAGGTAGCGCGTCGTCTGGGTGATCTTGCGCTGACCGACGGCACCCTGGTCACGCCACTCCGCCAGCTTCGGGATCACAACCTCGAGGAGGTTGATGATGATCGAGCTGGTGATGTACGGCATGACGCCGAGGCCGAACACGGCAAAGCGCGTCAGCGCACCACCGGAGAACAGGTTGAGGAAGCCGAGCACGCCCGACTTGCTCGCCTGGTCCTTCAGCAGCTGGACCTTCTCGAAGGAGATCCCCGGTACCGGCACGTGCGAGCCGATGCGGTACAGGACGATGATGAACAGCGTGAAGATGATCTTGTTCCGCAGGTCGGCGACCCGGAACATGTTGAGAAACTTCACGTTTCGGTCCTAGTCCTTCTGCTTTAGCGGTTGGCGAACTGGTTGCCCTGCACGGGCGGGCGCCCGTTGCCGAAGGGCATCGGGAGACGCTCGACGCTACCGCCCGCGGCGGTGATCGCCGCTTCAGCCGTCTTGGAGAACGCGTGGGCCTTGACCTGGACCGCCTTGCCGCCCAGGTCACCACGGCCGAGCACCTTCACCAGGCCGTGCTTGTGCACCAGGCCGCGCTCACGCAGCGTCTCGGGCGTCACCTCGGACGTGTCCATCCCGGCGAGGGTGTCGAGGTTGACGACGTTGTACTCCACCCGGAACGGGTTGTTGAAGCCCCGGAGCTTCGGCAGGCGCTGCGCCAGCGGCAGCTGGCCGCCCTCGAAGCCGAGGTGGACGGTGTTGCGCGCCTTCTGGCCCTTGGTACCGCGACCGGCGGTCTTGCCGCCTTTGCCCGCAATGCCGCGCCCGACGCGCCGCTTCGGGCGGTTGGACCCGGGGGCCGGCTTGAGATCGTGGAGCTTCATGACTCTTCTTTCACTTCAATCAGGTGCGGAACCCGAGCGATCATGCCGCGCACGACCGGGGTGTCGGGCAGCGTGTTGGTCTTGCCGATGCGGCCGAGACCGAGCGCGCGGAGGTTGCCGCGGTGCTTGGGCTTGGTGCCGATCGCGGACTTGACCTGCGTGATGACGAGGTTCGCCATTACTCCTCACCGACCTTTGCCTTGGCCTGCTTGGTCTCGCGGTAGGCGCGATAGATGCCGACCGGCGTGACCTCGTCGGCCGCCTTGCCGCGCTTGGCGGCCACGTCGTCGGGCGAGTTCTGGCCCTTGAGGCCGGCGATGGTGGCGTGGGCGACGTTCAGCGCGTTGGTCGAACCGAGCGACTTGGCCAGCACGTCGTGGATGCCCGCGACTTCGAGGATGGCGCGCGCCGCACCACCGGCGATCACGCCGGTACCGGGGGCCGCGGGCTTGAGCAGCACGCGGCCGGCGCCGGCTTCACCGATGATCGTGTGGATGATCGTCGAGCCGGCGAGGGGCACGGTGAACATGTTGCGCTTGGCTTCCTCGACGGCCTTCTGCATGGCGAGACCGACTTCTTCGGCCTTGCCGTAGCCGAGGCCGACCTTGCCGTTGCCGTCGCCGACGACCATCAGGGCACCGAAGGAGAAGCGGCGGCCGCCCTTGACGACCTTCGACACGCGGCGCGGACGCCCGATCGAACGCTCTTCGTATTGGGACTCAGCCACTTAGAACTCCAGTCCGGCGGCACGCGCCGCGTCAGCCAGTGCGGCCACACGGCCGTGATAGAGGAACCCGCCGCGGTCGAACACGACGGACGTGACGCCCGCCGCCTTGGCCCGCTCGCCGATCAGTCGGCCCACGGTTTCGGCCGCCGACTTGTTGCCGCCGGTCGAGGAACGCAGCGACTTCTCGGTGGTCGACGCCGCCGCGAGCGTCTTGCCGGCGACGTCGT
The DNA here is from genome assembly GCA_035546775.1 of Acidimicrobiales bacterium. Taxonomy (NCBI): domain Bacteria; kingdom Bacillati; phylum Actinomycetota; class Acidimicrobiia; order Acidimicrobiales; species Acidimicrobiales bacterium. Next base: position 14,084 of record DASZWD010000027.1, on the reverse strand, counting down.
CGATGACCTGGGCGCTGATGTGCTTGGCCGAGCGGAACACCGCCAGGCGCGGACGCGCCGCGGTGCCGGTGACGCGCTTGCGCACACGGTTGTGGCGGCGGCGACGCGATTCGAGCTTGTGAGACGTAGACACTCAGATACCTACTTCGCGGCCTTGCCGGCCTTGCGGCGGACGACTTCGTTCGTGTAGCGCACGCCCTTGCCCTTGTAGGGCTCGGGCTTGCGAATCTTGCGGATGTTGGCGGCGACCTGGCCAACGAGTTCCTTGTCGATGCCCTTGACCACGATCTTGGTCGGGGTGGGCACTTCGAAGGTGATGCCGGCCGGAGCGTCGACGTGCACGGGGTGCGAGAAACCGAGGGCCAGCTCGAGCTTCGTCGGGCCCTGCGCCGTGGCTCGGTAACCGACGCCGACGATGTCGAGCTCCTTGGAGAACCCGGCGCTCACACCGAGGACCATGTTGTTGACCAGCGAACGGGTCAGACCGTGCAGGGCGCGGTTCTGCCGCTCGTCGTTCGGACGCGTCACGACGAGCGTCGCTTCTTCCTGAGCGACCTGAATGTCGCCCGGAATGTCGCGCTCGAGCGTGCCTTGGGTGCCCTTGACGGTGATGTGGCGATCGACGATCGACACCTCCACGCCCGAAGGCACCGGAATGGGGTTCTTACCGATTCGAGACATGGCCGTTACCAGACGAAGCAGAGGACTTCGCCACCGACGTGACGCTTGCGCGCCTCCTTGTCGGTCATGAGTCCCTGCGAGGTGGACAGGACAGCAACGCCGAGACCGCCAAGGACGCGCGGCAGCCGGTCGGCGGCGCTGTAGACGCGCAGGCCGGGCTTGCTCACGCGCTTGATCCCACTGATGGTGCGGGCGCGGTCGGCGGAGTACTTGAGCTCGATCTCGAGCAGCTTGCCCGGACCCTTGGTGTTGTCGCTGACGGCGAAGCCGGCGATGTAACCCTCCTGCACCAGGATCTTGGCGAGCGCTTCTTTGAGCTTGGACGACGGCATCGTCACCTTGTCGTGCATCGCCACGTTGGCGTTGCGCAGACGGGTGAGCATGTCGGCGATGGGATCAGAAACAGGCATGTGTTCTCCTCTCCCCTACCAACTGGCCTTCGTCACGCCCGGCAGCTCGCCGGCGTGGGCGAGCTCGCGCAGGCAGATACGGCACAGACCGAACTTGCGGAAGACCGCCTTCGGCCGGCCGCACCGCTGGCACCGGGTGTAGGCGCGCACCTTGTACTTCGGGGTGCGCTGCTGCTTCTGAATGAGAGCCTTCTTGGCCATTTCTTCGTACCTACTGCCCCTCAGCGCGACGGAACGGGAACCCGAAGGCGTCGAGCAGCGCTCGGCCTTCGGCATTGGTGCGGGCGGTCGTCACGATGGTGACGTCCATGCCCCGGGGGTTGTCGACCTTGTCGTATTCGATCTCGGGAAAGATCAGCTGCTCGGTGACACCGAACGTGTAGTTGCCACGACCGTCGAAGCCCTTGGTAGGCAGGCCGCGGAAGTCACGGATGCGCGGGATGGCGATCGACACGAGGCGATCGAAGAACTCCCACATCTTGTCGCCGCGCAGCGTGACCATGCAGCCGATGGCGTTGCCCTCACGCAGCTTGAACGAGGCGATCGACTTCTTGGCCTTGGTGATCAGCGGCTTCTGGCCGCTGATGATCGTGAGGTCGCGCACGGCGGACTCGAGCAGGCTCGCCTGCTGCGTGGCCTTGCCGACGCCCATGTTGATCACGATCTTCTGGAAGCGCGGGACTTCCATGATGTTGCCGAGGCCAAGCGTTTCCTTGAGCTGGGCGCGGATCTCGTTTTCGTACTTCACCTTGAGCCGCGGTGAGGTGGCGGTGATCGTCATAGGTCGACCTTCGTCCGGGCGCAGATGCGCACCTTGTTGCCCTGGTCGTCGAAGCGGTAGGCGACACGGGTCGGCTTGCCGTCGGCCGGGCTGATGATCGCGACAGCGGACGCCGGCAGCGGCATGTCCTTGTCGATGATGCCGCCCTGCATGGTGGCGCGGGTGGCCTTCTGATGCTTCTTGGCGACGTTGCGTCCCTCGACGATGACCTTGTCGGCGCCCGGGAGCACCTTCATGATCACGCCGTCCTTGCCGCGGTCCTTGCCCGACAGCACGATGACGCGGTCGCCCTTCTTGAGCTTCACTACAAAACCTCCGGCGCAAGCGAGACGATGCGCATGAACTTCTTGTCGCGCAGTTCACGGCCGACCGGGCCGAAGATGCGCGTGCCGCGCGGCTGCTGCTGATCGTTGATCAGCACCGCGGCGTTCTCGTCGAAACGGATGTAGGAACCGTCCGGACGGCGACGCTCCTTCTTGGTGCGCACGACGACGCACTTGACGACGTCGCCACGCTTGACGGCGGCGCCGGGGATGGCGTCTTTGACCGTGGCCACGAAGACGTCACCGATGCCGGCGTAGCGCCGGCGGGAACCGCCGAGCACCTTGATGCACAGCACTTCCTTGGCGCCGCTGTTGTCGGCGACCCGCAGACGCGATTCCTGTTGGATCATCGGGCACGCTCCACGACCTCGACGACGCGCCAGCGCTTGAGCTTGCTCAGCGGGCGCGTCTCCTGGACCCGGACCTTGTCACCCAGCTTGAGATCGTTGGTCTCGTCGTGGGCGTACAGCTTCTTGGTGCGCTGCACGGTCTTGGAGTACTTGGCGTGACGCACGCGCTCGGTCACCGACACGACGACCGTCTTGTTCATCGCGTTCGACGTGACAATGCCTTCGCGCGTCTTGCGCGGATTGCCGCGCTTCTCTGTCAGTTCTTCAGCGGTGTTCTCTGTCATTACGCAGTCGCTTCCGTAGCTTCGTGCAGTGCGATTTCCCGCTCACGAATCAGCGTGTTGAGACGAGCCACTTCGCGGCGCGCCTGGCTGATCGAGGCGTTGTTGTCCTGCTGACCGGTGGCCATCTGGAACCGCAGCTTGAACAGGTTGTCCTTCGCTTCGAGTAGGCGGCTGGCGAGTTCGGCGTCGCCGAGGCCGCGCAGCTCGGTGTTATGGGCCTTCGACATCTAGACCTCCACCTGTTCGGACTGGACCTTGCGGGACACGACCTTGGCCTTGATCGGCAGCTTCTGGATCGCACGCTCGAGCGCCGAGCGCGACAGCTCTTCGCCCACGCCGCCGAGCTCGAACAGGATCCGACCGGGCTTGACCACGGCCACCCAGAACTCGGGGTTGCCCTTGCCCGAACCCATGCGGGTTTCGGCCGGCTTCTGGGTGACGGGCTTGTCGGGGAACACCCGGATCCACACCTTGCCGCCGCGCTTGACGCGACGGGTCATGGCAATACGGGCGGCTTCGATCTGTCGCGCCGTGATCCAGCCGGGCTCGAGCGCCTGGATGCCGAACTCGCCGAAGGCGACGTACGTGCCGCCCTTGGCTTCACCCGACATGCGCCCGCGCTGCTGCTTGCGGTGCTTGACCTTGCGGGGCATCAACATCAGTCGACGTCCTTGTGGAAGTGGGGCGCCTCGTGATGATCCTTCTGGCGCCGGTCGAGTTCTTCTTCCTCGGCGAGGATGCGCTCGAGATCCGGATCGGCCTCCGAGATGATCGGAGCCTCTTCGACGACCTCGGGCGTCTCGCCCGGGGCTTCGCCGACTTCACCGAGCTGCGGGCCGCGCTTGCCGCCACCGGCGGACACGACGCGCTTGGGACGCGCCTCGCCCGCGGTATCGCCGACGGCCATCGCCGCCTCGCGGCTGATCTTGTCGTCCGCCGAGAGCTTGTAGGGGAGGATGTCGCCCTTGTAGATCCACACCTTCACGCCGATGCGGCCGTAGGTGGTCTTGGCCTCGCGGAAGCCGTAGTCGATGTCGGCGCGCAGCGTGTGCAGCGGCACGCGGCCGTCGCGGTAGGTGAGGCTGCGGCTCATTTCGGCGCCACCGAGGCGGCCGCCGCAGCGCACGCGGATGCCCTGGGCACCCGCCTTCTGCACGGTCTGCATGGCGCGCTTCATGGCGCGGCGGAACGACACGCGCCCGGCGAGCTGATCGGCGATGCCCTGTGCGATGAGGGCGGCGTCGAGTTCGGGCTGCGGGATCTCGCGGATGTTGAGCTGGACCTTCGGGTTCCCGGTGATCTTGATCAGCGCCTCGCGCAGACGATCGGCCTCGGCGCCACGACGACCGATGACGATGCCCGGGCGCGCCGTGTGCAGGTCGATGCGCAAGCGGTCACGCGTGCGCTCGACCTCGATGCGACTGACCGCAGCGCGCTCGAGCTGCTTGGTCAGGTAGTCGCGAATCTTCCAGTCTTCGACGACGTAGGCCTGATACTCACGATCGGCGAACCAGCGGCTCTTCCAATCGGTCGTAACGCCAAGACGGAAGCCGTACGGATTTACCTTTTGACCCACTACTCGGCCTCTCCTTCTTCAGCGGCCTCTTCGGCCGGAGGTTCGGCCACTTCTTCGCCAGCACTGACTTCTTCAGCCGCTTCCGCGGCTACGGCCTCTTCGGCAATAGCTTCGGGCTCGACCACGGGAGTCTCTTGTTCTTGCAGATCGACTGCGTCCGCTTGGGGCTCGACGTGGTCGGGGGTTTCGCTGGCGCCCGACTGGGCGGCCTGGGACGCGGCGACGCGGGCGCGGCGGCCGCGCTCGGCGTTGGCACCAGCACGGCGCGTGCGGCGCTCGGCCTGCGCCGATTCAGCCTTGGCCTTGAGTCGAGCGAGGCGATCCTCTGGCAGACGGCTCACGATGATCGTGATGTGGCTGTAGCGCTTGAAGATCTTGCCGGCGCGGCCGCGCGCACGCGGCTTGAAGCGCTTGGCCGTGCGGCCCTCGTCGGCGAAGCACGCCGACACGAACAGCTCTTCGGGGTTCTGGTCGTGGTTGTTCTGCGCGTTGGCGATGGCGCTGTCGAGCAACTTGCCCACCGTCGTGGCCGCGTCGCGCTCGCAGAACTCGAGCACGTCACGCGCCGACTGCACGTCGAGGCCGCGGATGAGGTCGAGCACGACGCGCACCTTCGACGCCGAACCGGGCGCGTTGCGCAGCACGGCGCGCACGCCTTCGCGTTCGTTGGTCTTGACTCCGAACGTCATCGGCGGCCCTGACGCTCTTGGCCCGCGTGGTAGCGGAACGTGCGGGTGGGTGCGAACTCACCGAGCTTGTGACCGACCATCGATTCCGTCAGGTAGACGGGCACGTGCTTGCGCCCGTCGTGCACAGCGATGGTGTGGCCGACCATGTCGGGGATGATCGTGGAGCGACGGCTCCAGGTCTTGATGACCTTCTTGTCGTTGGCGGCGTTCAACGCGTCGACCTTCTTCAACAGATGGCCGTCGACGAACGGGCCCTTCTTGAGACTGCGTGGCATTACCGGTTACCTCCGCGCCCCGCGCCCGCGACGGCGCCGGATGATCATGGAATCGGAATCCTTGCGGCGGGCGCGCGTGCGGCCCTCCGGCTTGCCCCACGGTGAGGTCGGGTGACGACCACCGGAGGTCTTGCCTTCGCCACCACCGTGCGGGTGGTCGACGGGGTTCATGGCGACGCCGCGGGTCTGCGGGCGCTTGCCGAGCCAGCGGCTGCGGCCGGCCTTACCAACCTTGATGAGCTCGAACTCGCTGTTGCCGACTTCGCCCACCGTCGCCCGGCAGTCGATCGGCACGCGGCGCATTTCCGAGGACGGCAGGCGCAGCGTGGCGAAGTTGCCTTCCTTGGCGACGAGCTGGACCGACGAACCCGCCGAGCGAGCCATCTTGCCGCCGGCGCCGGGATACAGCTCGACGTTGTGGATGACGGTACCGACCGGGATGAAGCGCATCGGCAGGGCGTTACCCGGACGGATCTCGGCGCCCTGGCCGCTCTGGAGCATGTCGCCGACGTTCACGTTCTTGGCCGCGAGGATGTAGCGCTTCTCGCCGTCGCGGTAGTGCAGCAGGGCGATGCGGCAGTTGCGGTTGGGGTCGTATTCGATCGTCGCGACCTTGGCCGGGATGCCGTCCTTGGTGCGCTTGAAGTCGATGACGCGGTACTGCTGCTTGTGACCGCCGCCGCGGTGACGCGACGTCTTGCGGCCGTAGCTATTGCGACCGCCGCTCTTGGGCGACGGCTCGAGCAGCGACTTCTCCGGCGTCGTGGAGGTGATCTCCTTGAAATCGGAGACCGACTGGAACCGTCGGGCCGGGCTGGTGGGCTTGCGCTTGCGAAGTGCCATCTGTCTTAACCCTCGAACATCTCGATGCGGTCGTCACCGGCGAGGGTGACGATGGCGCGCTTGGTGTCGGCGCGCTTGCCGAACGTGAAGCTGCGCCGGTTGCGCTTGCGCTTGCCCGGACGGTTCAGCGTGTTGACCTTGGCCACCTTCACGCTGAAGATCTTCTCGACGGCGTCGCGGATCTCCGGCTTAGTCGCGTTGGGCGCCACGATGAACGTGTAGACTCCCTCCTCCTGGAGCCCGTAGGACTTCTCGGAAACGACCGGCTTGATCAGAACGTCACGCGGGTCACGCATGGGCGGCCGCCTCCTTCGGAAGGGTCGCCTCGGTGAAGACGATCCAGTCATTGACGAGCACGTCGTAGGTGTTGAGCTCGCCCACGAGCATCACCTGCACCTCGGGCAGGTTGCGGAACGACTTGAAGGCGTCCTCGTCGTCGCGATCGATGACGAGCAGCACGCGCTCGTCGGTGAGGCCGAGCGCGGCGAGCGCCGCCTTGGCCGTCTTGGTGGAGGGCTTCTCGAAGTTCCACTGGTCGACGACGATGATCTTGTCCTCGTTGGCGCGATCGGACAGCGCGCTCTTGAGGGCCAGCGCGATCATCTTCTTGGGCGTCTTCTGGTCGTACTTGCGGGGCTTGGGACCGAGGGCGACGCCACCACCGGCCCAGTGCGGCGCACGGGTCGAACCCTGACGAGCGCGGCCGGTGCCCTTCTGGCGCCACGGCTTCTTGCCGCCGCCGCGCACCTCGGCGCGGGTGAGCGTCGACTGCGTACCCGCACGGGCGCTGGCGAGCTGCGCGGTGACGACCTGGTGCATGACCGGCACGTTCGGCTGGACGCCGAAGATGCCGCTCGACAACACGACGGTGCCGGCGGTGCCGCCCGTCTGCGTACGAACCTGCAATTCAGCCATCTACTTGCGCCCCCTCACGGCGTCACGGATGAAGACGAGGCCGCCCCGGGGACCGGGCACGTTGCCCTTGACGAGCAGCAGCTCGCGCTCGGCGTCGGCTTCGACGACTTCGAGGTTCAGCGTGGTGACCTGCTCGCCGCCCATGCGGCCCGCCATGCGGGTGCCCTTGAACACGCGCGACGGCGTGGCGCAGGCGCCGATCGAGCCCGGAGCGCGGTGCTTCTTGTGGTTACCGTGCCCGGCGCCCTGGCCCTTGAAGTTGTGGCGCTTCATGCCGCCGGCGAAGCCCTTGCCCTTGCTGACGGCCGTGACGTCGATCTTGTCGCCGGCGGCGAGCACGTCGACGCCGATCGAGTCGCCCACGTTGTACGCGCTGGTGTCGTCGAGGCGCAGTTCCACGAGCTTCTTCCCCGGCTCGACGCCGGCCTTGGCGAAGTGGCCGGTTTCGGGCTTGTTGACCCGCGACGCTTTCACTTGCCCATAGGTGACCTGCACCGCGCTGTAGCCGTCACGGTCGGACGTCTTCACCTGCACAACGCGAGCAGGGACGACGCGCAGCACGGTCACCGGGACCAGCCGGTGCTGTTCGTCCCACACCTGGGTCATGCCGACTTTCTCGCCGACGATCGCTTTGGTTGCCATTTCGAGCCTGTCTCTTCTCACGCGGACGCTCCGCCTGCGGCGTTGCCCCAAGAGGCAAGCGCAGACGGAGCGCGAATTCGGTTGTGCCACGGGGTTCCCGGAGTGCCATGGCCCACGCGGAGGTGGACCATGCGGGCGCCCGCGGACGTCGATTTGCGAACCGGGAGAGGATAGCCGGTCTGAAACACCACGTCGAATGGGCAAAAGCGGGGTGGTGAGGCATTTCCGCGCGCGCGGTGTGCAGCCTTGATGCTGCTGGTGGCCGCCGCGGGCGTTTGGTTCCGGACGGTCGTGGTGCCTCGACGGCCCAAGAACAGCCGGCACGGCTGGCCCCGGCGCATTCCGGAGGGCGATCCGCGCCCCACGACCGCCGGCAACGGGTTGCGCCTCGTCGTGAACCCGTCGGCCGGGCCGGCGTTCATGCCCGCTCCGACCGACGCCTTGCGCGAGGCGCTGCCGGCGGCGGATGTCCACGAACTCGACAAAGCGGACGATCTTGCTCAATTGCTCTCGGATCGGTGCTCGCGTACCCGCTTCGCCGCCGCGGTGATGGTGTCGGGCCGGCTCGCCCGCTGCCACGTCTACTGCGAGTGGACCGCCATGACCCTCGACGACGGCCCGGCGAAGTTCACCGTCGCGAAGAAGCCGCGCGCGTTGCGCGTGGCCGTGCCCCCTCTTCGCGACTGACGCGCTCGGTTGGCGGATCATCGCTACCCTGCGACGACGGTCGACCTTCTCCCTCCCGCGTCACGCTTCGGCGTCCGTGAGGCGCTGCTTGCCGGCGCGGTTGCGCTCGTGGGTTTGCCCTTCGGCTACCTGCTGCACGAGGTCACCTCCCACGGACCGCTCACGCAGTGGGACAGGAGCGCCGCCCGGTCGCTTCACGGCCGCGTGGTGCACCACCGCGCCGTGATCTCCCTGCTCAAGTTCCTGTCCTTCACCGGCAAGCCGGTGTTCCTCGTTGCCCTGGTCGGGATCCCGGTGGTGTGGTTGCTGGTCCGCCAAGCGCGCAAGCTGGCGCTGTTCCTCGTCGTCGTGTCGCTCGGCGGCAGCCTGATCGACACGGTCGTGAAGCTCGCCGTGTCGCGACCGCGGCCGTCCTTCAGCGATCCCATCATGACGGCGTACGGCAAAAGCTTCCCGTCGGGCCACGCCATGTCGTCGCTCGTCTGTTACGGAGCCGCGCTGCTCGTGCTCCTGCCGCTCGTGGCGCGGCGGTGGCGGCCGGTCGCCGTCGCCGGGGTCGCGGTGTGGGTGGCAGCGATCGGCTTCTCCCGCCTTGCGCTCGGCGTGCACTACATCTCCGACGTCCTCGGCGGCTACGTCCTCGGCGCGGCGTGGCTCGTCGGTTCCGTCGCCGTGTTCGAGGTGTGGCGGGAGGACCACGGTCAGCGCCGCACCGACCCCCTTGCGGAGGGCGTCGAGCCCGAAGAGGCGGCCGCCGCTCCGGCGATTGACTAACCGAGCTGCGACACGGCGGACTCGATGATGCGCTGGATGTGCAGGCCGCGATGCACATCGGGCGCGTCAGCCGCCTCCCCGCGGGCAGCGGCGGCGAGAGCGGTGGCCACCCGCATCATCGACGTGGCGTCGGCCGCCGACGACGCATCGAGCATGGCGACGCCCGCGTCACCGAACACCTCGATGCGACTCATGCCGCCCTGCGGCGCGGTGGCGCACAGGTTGACCGTGCTCGTCGAGCCGTTGTCGTGTTCGCACAGCAGCGACACCCAGCCGAGCGGGTCGCCGGCGGCGGTGACGTTCACGATCGCACCGAGGGCGGCGTCGACGAGATCGATGGCGTGCGGACCGAGGTCGGGTAGCGGCCCGCGTTCGAGTCGCCACGGCGTCGCGAACGGACTGCCGTCGAGCAGCGCTCCGGAGACGAAGGCCATGCGCCCGCCGAGGGGCCGGCCGATCGCCCGCGCCTCCTCCAGAAACGCCTGTACCGAGTCGGCGTAGCGCAACGACAACAGCACGACGGTGGAGACGCCCGCGGCGTCGACCGCCGCGACGAGGCGTTCGGCGGCGGCGAGGTCGAGCGCGATCGGTTTTTCGAGCAGCAGCGTCTTGCCGGCCTTCGCCGCGGCGACCGCCATGTCGGCCTGCACGTCGGGCGGGACGCAGAACGCAACGGCGTCGCAGGCGTCGAGCAGCGCCCCGTAGTCGGTGTACGCGACGGCGCCGTGCTTACCCGCCAGCTTCTCGGCGGCTTCGGGTCGGCGCGCCCAGATCCCGACGAGTTCGGTATCGGGACTGTTGGCCAGCACCGGCGCGTGCACCATGTGCGCCCACGGCCCGGCGCCGACGAGCCCCACCTTCACTTTTTCAGCCACTCACCCATCTTCGTCTGATCGTCGTCGTGGATGTGGCGAAAGGTGACGCTGATGCGCGGGCCTGCGTCGGGGACCTTCGGCACGGTGTGTTCCCACTGGCGTTGCATGAGTCCGCCCGTCACCAAGAGGTCGCCCGGCGCGGGGTCGAACCGCACCGACGGGCCTCCACCGTAGGGACGCACGAGAAACCTGCGTCGCGAACCGAGCGACAGGATGCCGACCAGCGGGAACGGGTTGCTCTTCGGAATGCGATCTCGATGCCACGCGACGCTGTCATGGCCGTCGCGATACAGGTTGAGCCAGCCGGAGTTGAAGGTGATGCCATAGCGACGCGTGAGTGCGGCGCGGGCGTCGACGAGGACCGGCGCGATCACGCCCACCTTGGCTTCGGCCCAGCCCGAGGTGAGCCGCGGCTCGGGCACCTTGTTGCCCCACATGATCCGTTGGCGTTGCGACCACGGAGCCTTTTCGGCCAGCGCGGCGAACACCTCGTCGGCCCCGGCTAGCCAGCCCGGTACGACGTCGATCCACGACTCCGCGTCGAGCTCGACGCGGTAGGCGGCGCGGAACGTCGCGTCGATCGACGGCGCGGCGGCGCCGAGCAACGAAAGCTGCCAGGCCAGGTTCATCCGGCGCCCAGGGTAGTCGAACGTATGTTTGATGCCGTTCAGGCGCCAATGGCCTCGATGGCCCGCGTCCACGCCTCGATTTCGCCGGGGAAGTCGGCCGCCCAATCGGGACTCGCCTGCAAGCCGCACAGCAGGCGGAACGCGCTGGCGCGGGCGATGTCCTCGCGCGGGAACTCTTCGAGCAAGTCGACCGGGGCGCCGAACCACGTCACCGCCTCGACGGCGATCTGCGCACGCGTCGAGGCCGCCGGGCGCCACCCCGGTGACATGTCTATGAACGCATGGGTCGAGGCGTCAGCGAGGCGCAGGACGTTGGAGGCGATGTCACCGTGTACGACGATCGACGTGGCGCGTGCGTCATCGGTGAGCGGCGGTCCGACCGCGGTCGCCCGTTCGTACAGCCGCCACTCCACGGCGCCGTGATTCACCGTCGGGGGCAGCCGTTCCCCGTGCCAGACCGTCGCCTCCGCGCGCGCCCACCGGTGGCCGCGCCGATCGAGCCAATCAGGACGCGGGGCGACACCGGCCTGCGCGATGGCCTTCGGCACCGCGGCGTGGAATGCATCGGTGGCTGCGACGACGTCGTGCCAACGCGCCCGCTCGTGGTGCCCGTCGAACCAACACCAGGCCGTCCATCCGTGCTCGAGCCACGTTCCTTCGACGGACCGCACGGGCTTGATGACGCGAAAGCCGTTTTCTTCGATCGCGTCGAGTACACCGGCGACCCAGTCGGCTTCTCCGGGGTTCGCTTCTTGCACCGGCTTCAAAACGACGTCGCCGGCGCGCCAAGCGGTTTGCTCGAGCGCGCCGGCGAGCGGCGTGAGTTCTGCATCAGCGCGCACTCCGAAGGCGGCGCGCACGTGAGGTGGCGGTGGTGCTCCCACCGCACGAAGCTACGACTGAGCGGCTTGCTGCTCGAGCTCTTTTTCCTTGGCCTTCGCCTCGTACGCCTTGGCGCGGCCACGGGCGGCGTCGGCGTCGGTTTCGGCCTTGCCCTTGTCCTTCTGCGCCTGGCCTTCGCGCTTGAGCTCGGCGTTGTCGGTGAGGTCGCCCACGGCTTCCTTCACCTTGCCCTTGACCGCGGCGGCGACGCCGTTCTCGTCCTTGGCCTTCAGCGAATTGCTGTTGTCCTTGGACTCCTGGGCGGCGCGTTCCTTCGCCTCGTGCGTCCCGGCCTTGGCTTCGTACTTCTGCGCCTTCAGTTCCTCACGCAGCGCGTCGAGCTCGGCGGCGGCGCGTTCTTGCTGCGCCTGGCCTTCCTTCTGGAGGTTCTCGTTATTCGTGATGACGCCGACGAATTCCTTGCCGAGGCCGAAACCCTTGTCGGTGATCCCACGAAGTTTGTTGGTATCGATCGTTCCTACACGCATGCTCTTCTGCTACCCGCGGTACGCATGTTGCATACGACCGCGAGCGCGCTTGTCGCGCGCGTGCCACACCAGATGCACGCTGTCCCGCAGCGCCACGGATACGACGGTGCCCATGACCAGCGATTTACCCGGCGTTCATGCGGGTACACGTGCGTTGTGGCACCGAAATCGAAGCACGTGAAGATGCCCTCCGAGGTGTCCGACGACGTCGGCATCTTCGACCGCTTCGCCGGCGCTGCCGCGCTGTTGGCCAGTCGGGCGCTCTTCTTCATCTTCTGCGTGCTTTTGGTCCTCATCTGGTTCCCGTCGATCCTGCTCATCCGCAGCGTCGACACGTGGCAGCTGATTATCAACACCGCCACGACGATCATCACCTTCCTCATGGTGGCGCTGCTGCAGAACAGCCAGACCCGCGCGGATCAGGCGGTGCAGCACAAACTCAACGCCATTGCCGACGCGCTGGCCGATCTCATGCGCGCCTCGGCGAGCCGCGACGGCAACGATCAGTTGAAGAAGGACGTCGAGGAGTTGCAGGACGCAGTCGGACTCGAAGCACATGAGAGCACGTCGCACAACGCGGCGTAGCTCAAACCCGGAACACGCCTTCCTGCAATCCCTTCACGATGGCGTCGACGGTCTCGTCGACCGTGTGCATCGAGTTGTCGACGACGCAGCGTTCGAAGACGCCGAGTGACTCGAACTCGTCGTACATCTTCGCCACCGCCTCAGGGTTGTCGCCCGATCGCGGCGGCCGGTGCGCGGCGCGCGCGAACGCGGCGGTGCGCGTTGGCCGGACGACGACATACTGCAGCGGTGACGCAACCTCGACGCGGAAACGGTCGAGAAACCACGGCCCGATGATGCCGTCGACCACGACCGCATAATCGCCCCGCGCGAACCGGGACGCGGCCGCGCCCAGCGCGTCGATCACCGTCTCGTTTTGCCGGTTCGATTCCGGCAACCAGGGCGCGATCCACCCCGCCTTCACCGACTCGAAGAACGAGTCGCCGTCGATCAGCACGCCTCGATCGGCCCGGGTCACCAACTCGGCGCTCACCGTCGACTTGCCGGCGCCCGGTGGGCCCGTCACGACGATGACGGCGCCGGACAGCGCCGCAGACAACCGTTCCACGGCGGTGTTTCTAGTCGGTCGCGTTATTCGTTCTAGACCCGGGTCAGCGTCGCCAGTAGTGCCGGAGCATCCGGGAGGCGCCAGTTGGTGGCGACGGCGATGCCGACGCGCCAACTGAGCCACCCGATGGCAACGCCGATAGCGGCAAGCGCGCTCTGCCATGGGCTCGCCAACGGCAGCGCGATCGACACCAGGACCAGTGGTGTCACGAGCAGGCCCGAGACGAGGATCGCTCCGAGGGCGGCGAAGCCGGCGGACGCGTTCTGGCCCGCGCCCGCGCCACCAAAGGCGTTGCCCCGACCGGCGTCGGGCATCGGGAAGGGGGCCCGCACGCTCAAGAACGCGGCGAAGCCCGCGCCGATCCCGAGGGCGGCGGCGACAGCACCGAGCGCCGGGACGACGGCGGCCGCACTGCCCGCCAGTACCGCCAGGACCGCCATCAGTACGAGCACCACGGGCACGGCCGAAATGAAACGCGCGAGTGTCCGCGCCCGCAACTCTTCCGCTACCGACGCGCCGGCGGCGACGTCGACCCACAACCGGTCGCCGTCGAACCCGAACGCATTCGTGTTGAGCCCGATGTTGAGTGCGGGCCACACGGCGATGAAGCAGGTGCGGACGTTCGTCGCCGCAATGCTGCGGAAGACGACGAGCGGCAACACACCGGCAAACACCACGCCGAAGAGTGCGGCGCGCCGACGCGGGTCGCGCCATGTGTAACGCAACTCCTTGGCCACTACCGCTCCGATCGCGTTATGCGGCACCCACGCCACCAACCGAGGAATAAAGGCGCTGCGCGTCCTGCGGCGTGATGCGCCCGGCGACGGCACCGTTGTGGGGGGGGGGGG
>DASZWD010000026.1 GCA_035546775.1 Acidimicrobiales bacterium | reverse complement strand
AGGCGCCCTTGCCGACGGCGTCGTCGACGAGGTTGGCGACGATGTTGCGCTGGTCGGCGTCGATCAGCGGCCCGACGAGCACGCCGTCGTCGGTGCCCCGCCCGACCGGCATCGCGGCAAGCCGCTCCGCCAGCCGGGCGGAGAACTCTTCGGCGACGGCGTCGTGCACGTGGAAGCGGTTGGCCGCCACGCAGGACTCGCCACCGTTGCGCATCTTGGCGATGACCGCCTGATCAACGGCGTGCTCGAGGTTGGCGTCGTCGAACACCAGGAACGGTGCGTTGCCGCCCAGTTCCATGGAGCACTTGATCAGGCGCTTCGACGCCATCTCCATCAGCTTCTTGCCGACCGGCGTCGAGCCGGTGAACGACATCTTGCGAAGCCGCGAGTCGTCGAACAGCGGGGCGGTGACGCGGCTCGCGCTGCTCGACGTGACGACGTTGACGACGCCGCCTGGCAGGCCCGCCTCGGTCAGGATGTCGACGAACGCAGCCATCGACAGCGGCGTCAGCTGCGCGGGCTTGACGACCATGGTGCAGCCGGCCGCCAGCGCCGGACCGATCTTGCGGGCACCCATTGCGCTCGGGAAGTTCCACGGCGTGATGAGCAGGCAGGGGCCGATCGGCTGCTTCATCGTCAGCAGGCGGCCGGCGCCGCTGGGGTTCATCGCGAATCGCCCGTCAACGCGGACGGCTTGCTCGGAGAACCAGCGCACGAAGTCCGACGCGTAGGCGATCTCGGCGCGTGACTCGGCGAGCGGCTTGCCCATCTCGAGGGTCATGAGCAACGCGAGGTCGTCGATGCGCTCGTTCATCAGCTCGAACGCGCCGCGCAGGATCTCGCCGCGGTCGCGCGGTGGTGTCTTGGCCCAGGCGTCGGCAGCGTCACAGGCAGCGTCGAGCGCGGCGACGGCGTCCTCGGCCGTGCCGTCCGCAACCGCGCACAGCGTCTGCTCCGTCGAGGGGTCCTCGACGTCGACGGTCGCGCCACTCGAGCTGTCCCGCCACTTGCCCCCGATGAACAAGCCCTTCGGGACCGCGTCGACGACGCGCTTTTCGTCAGCTGCTGTCACTGTCACGCCCAAGAGTCTGCGCCACGGCCGAGGTTGCTGCGAACACGACGTCCGGTTCGCCGCGCGGCACCGGGATCTCCATGACCTCGACCTTCCCGAAGTGACGGGCAAGAACCTGTTGGTACGCCGAAGATCTTGCCGCGCTCCAGACGGTGAGTACGCCGCCCGGCCGCAACCGGCTCGCCAGCAACGCCGTCCCATCGTCGCCGTACAGGCCGGTGTTGGCATCGGTGACCGTCCAGTCCGGTCCGTTGTCGATGTCGAGGCAGATCGCGTCGTAGTGCTGCTCGCCGCTTCGCAGCACCTCGGCGATGTCGGCGATCACGATTTCGGTGCGCTCGTCGGTTCGGGCCTTCCCGGTAATCGCTTGCAGGTACTTGTCGTGCCACTCGACGATCCGCCGCTCGATCTCGACGACCGTGACTCGCGCCACCCGCTCGTCGCTCAGCGCTTCGACGAGCGAGAAGCCGACACCCAGCCCGCCGATCAGGACGCCGCGCGGCTTCGCTGCTCGCGACAGCGCTTCGCGGACCAGGCGGCGTTCGGATTCGCCGTTGCGGGTGTCCATGAGGAAGACGCCGTTGCTGATGACCTCGAAGTGCTCTTGGTCTCGGCGGAGCACCAGCTCGCCGCGTGCGGTGACGACCCGGTCGATGACAACCGGA
>DASZWD010000025.1 GCA_035546775.1 Acidimicrobiales bacterium | reverse complement strand
AGCGACCGACATCCTGCGCCCGCTCGGGCTCACCTTCGCCCGCTACCAAGTCCTCGGCATGCTGCGGTTCAATCCGCCTCTCACGCTCGGCCGGCTCGGCGACCAGTTGTGGATCACGCCGGCGACGGTCACCAACGCCATCGACCGGCTCGAAGCCGCCGATCTGTGCCGCCGCGTCTCGCACCCCGACGACGCCCGCGCCACCCTCGCCGAGATCACGCCGAAGGGCCGCAAGCTCTTCGACCGCGCCGTCGACGAACTCAACGTGAAGCTGTTCGCCACCGTCGGCCTCACCGACGACGAACTGAACGACCTCGTGCGCCTCGTCCGCAAGATCCGCGCCGCCGCCGGCGACACCGTCGCGGATACGTAGCCGATCCGCGACTACCCGGTGTAGGCGCGGGCGAGGGCTTCGACCAGCTCGTGGCTGATGCGTTCGACCTCCTTGGCGGACTTGCGCGTGAGGTCGAGCACCGGATCCATGTGCTCGTAGAAGGGCGCCGAGTTGAGGTGGCGGAACAACATGACGGTCATGGCTACGAGCTGATCCGTGTCGACGCCGGGCCGGAGTTCACCGAGGTCGGCGGCTCGCTTGGCCATCGGGGCGAAGACCGTGACGAAGCGCTCGTTCGTGATCGACCGTACGGCGGCGCGGGCCTCAGGGTCGACCTCGTTGGCCGCGGCGAAGGCGATGCCGCGCTCGACGGGGTGGGCGCGGAAGAATCGCAGCCAGTTGGTCATCATCCGGTGCACCGCTTCGAAGTAACCCATGGTGTCGGGGTCGACGCCTTTGAGGGCCGCCGCCTGGATGTCCTCGCTGCCGGCGTCGCAGATGGTGGCGAACAGGTCGAGCTTGTCCGTGAAGTACTGGAAGAGCGATCCCTTGGCGATGCCGGCGTCGCGGGAGATGACGTTCAGGCTCCCAGCCGAGAAGCCGCCCTTGGCGAACTCGACCTTGGCTGCATGGATGATGCGCTCCCGCTTGTCGGGCGGGAGGTTCCACCAGGTGTCAGTTGGCACTAGCGCGCGACCGTCCGTTGGTCTTGGTCTTGATGAGGGTGTCGGCGTCGACTTCGAACACCGCCGACTCGAGGAACGTGCGGACTTCGCGCAGCGCCGCCTCTTTCCACTCGTCGAGCTCGTCGACGATGTGGGCCATTCGTTGCTCCTGCTGGCGCATCTGCGCCTGCATCTGCGCCAGCGCGCCGAGGCCGATGAGCGCGAGCCCGCCGAGGCCGCCGCTCATGAGGTAGGGGATCTGGAGTTCGACGTTGCCTTGGTCGCGGACGCCGAGGAACCCGAGCAGCACGGCGACGAGGCCGGCGGCGACGAGCACGCCCGATCCGAGACGCAGCAACTTGGTGGTGCGGTCGTAGTTCATGGTTGTCTCCTAGCTAAGCCGCGTTGGCGCGGCGACGAATGACTTGCAGCGCGCCCACGGTGACAAAGGCGCACAGCAACACGAGTCCGTAGGCACCGCGCAGCGCATCGACGCCCGGCGGAGCGACGTGCTTGGCCAGGCGCGGGGAGGCGAGCGCCAGCGGCGCTCCGGTGCGGCGCACGGGCGCGGTGGCGACGGGATTGCCCAGGTCGACGGGGGCGGGCTGCTCGACGGTGTCGGCCAGCACGTTGCTGCTCGGCGGCAGGTCGGCGATCGGACGGCGGGCCGCGGCGAGCGAGCTCGCCTGCACCTGACCGAGCAGGACTTCTTCGTCCTTACCCACGTCGCCGAGTGGCGACCCGACGGGCCCGGCCGGCGTGTCGACGCTCGGTGGCACCAACGAGGTCACGTCGTAGCGAATGCTCAACGCTGCGCCCGACGCGGCGGCCGACCGATCATCGGCGTGCTGGTCGATCCCCGGCAACACGGCGACGGCGATGTGCAGGCGGTCGAGCGCCTTCAAGGCGGCGTTGACCGCGGCGATCCGCGCCGGGTCGGCCACCGTCGAACCGGCCAGGTGGACGCCGCGCGTGTCAATGGTCACGCCCATCCCCGCGATCAGCCCGCGCCCGATTGAGATCGACAGCGAATGCGTCGGCGTCGCTCCCGGCTTGGCCGTGGTGCGGGCCACGCTGTCGATGCTGGCGATGTCGAGGATGCCGGCGATGTTGATGCCGCTGAGATACGAGTGGGCTTCGGCGACGACGGTGCCGTCGTCGAGCACGTGGGTGTCGCTGTCGCCGCCCGCGTGCTGCACCGTGACGACCTTCGGGATGACGAACTGACCGCCCGAGACCGCGGCGGCGTCGGCCGACACGGGTGAGGCTTTCGCGGTGAGCGAACCGGCGCGCAGCTTGAACGGTGCCTCGACGATCAGTCCGCCGTCGGCCACCGACGCCTCCGCCGGGAACACATTGCTCGGCGGGTACTGCGCGGTGACGAGCGACGGGTTCTTGTACGCCACGTACTTGCCGACCTGGGGCGGCACGCTCGGCGGCGCCACCACCGTCGTTTCCAGGAACGCTTCGCCGAGCGGGCCAGGCGTCACCCCGGCCACGATCGCCTGGCTCTTGTCGAGCGTGTAGGTCGAGCGGCTGTAGAGCACACCGCCGTCGAGTTCGTTGGGGATGCGCGTCACGAGCCCCGCGGGCGTGCCGACCGCCAGCGCGTCGGCCGCCGCCAGGTTCGGCGGCGCGGCCGCGCTGCGCGCCGGGGTGGGCAGGCCGACGAGGATGCAGGCGACGGCGGCGGCGCCAACCGCGACGCGCCTCATCGCGAGGCTCCCGCGCCGCTGAGATACGCGAGTTCGAGCGCCCCGGCGCGCTGTGCCTCGTCGGGTGTTCCTGAGAACACGATGCCCCCCTTGGCCATCAGATGCACCGTGTCGGCGATGGCCAGCGCCCGGTGCACGAACTGTTCGATGAGCACGAGCGCGAGGCCCTGCTCCTGGTTGAGGCGTACGAGTCCGTCGACGAGTTGGTCCACGACGATCGGCGCGAGCCCGAGGCTGAGTTCGTCGATCAGCAGCAGCCGCGGCGACGACATCAGCGCGCGCCCGATCGCCAGCATTTGTTGCTCGCCGCCCGACAGCGACCCGGCCAGCTGGCCGCGCCGTTCGGCGAGGCGCGGGAACATCTCGTAGGCGAAGTCGCGTTGCGCGCCGATCGACTTGGACCGTTGCCAGCCGCCGAGCGTGAGGTTGTCGGCGACGCTGAGATGCGGGAACACGCGGCGGCCTTCGGGGACATGCGCCACGCCGGCCGCCACCATGCGCGCCGGGTTGGGAGTGACGGTCACGCCGTCGACGCGCACCGCGCCGGCGCGGGGACGCACGAGTCCGGTGATGCCGCGCAGTGTCGAGGTCTTGCCGGCGCCGTTGGCGCCGAGCAACGCGACGATCTCGCCGGCGGCGACGTGAAACGACACGCCCCGCACGGCGACGACCGGGCCGTAGCCCACTTCGAGACCGCGCACTGTGAGCAACGCGTCAGACATTGGCCACCTCCGTGCCGAGATACGACGCCCGCACGCGGGGGTCGGCGACGATCGCGTCGGGCGTGCCGTTGGCGATCACGCGCCCGAACTCGAGCACGTAGACGCGCTGGCACACCGACAGCACCATGGGCACGTCGTGCTCGATGAGCAGGATCGACAGGTCGCGCTGGCGATGTATTTCGCGCAGCAACTCCGCGAAGTGCGTCGACTCTCCGGGGTCCATTCCGGCGCCGGGTTCGTCGAGCAGCAATACGGTCGGCTCGAGCGCCAAGGCCCGTGCCACCTCGACCATGCGCTGGGTGCCATAGGGCAGCGCGCCCACCGCGGCGTCGAGCAGCTGCGTGAGCCCGCACAACTCGGCGAGCGCTTCGACGTGTGCGATCGCCTCGCGCTCGGCGCGGCGCGCTCGGCGGGTGCGGAACGCTGCCTGCCACGCCGACGCGCCGTAGTGGAGGTGCCGGCCGAGCAGCATGTTCTCCCGGACCGACAGGTGGGCGAACAAGCGCGCCTGCTGGAACGTGCGGGCGACGCCGAGCTTGGCGCGCGCCGCGGGGTCGAGGCGGCTGATGTCGCGGTCGTCGAGCGTGACCACACCGCCGGACAGTGACGTGAACCCGGTGAGGCAGTTGAACAGCGTCGTCTTGCCGGCGCCGTTGGGGCCGATCAGGCCCACGATCTCTCCGGGCCGGACCTCGAGGGAGACGGCGTCGACTGCGGTGAGCCCCGCGAACTGCTTGGTGACGTCGCGTGCGCAGAGATGACTGTTCATGGCCGCGCTCCGACGCGGGCGCGCAGGCGCAGCCGCAGCTGGGGGGCCGCTGCGGCTGCGCTGGGCGTGCGGAGGCGGACGCGGACCCGGGGCGGCGTGACGGGCACGGCGGGCACGGCAGGCGTGGGCGCGGTGCGGGTGAAGGTGTCGCGCACGTCGGCCACGACGCGGGTCGCAAAGCCGATCAGCCCGTCCGTGCGGGCGAGCATGATCAGCACCAGGCCGATGCCCGTGGCGAGGAACAGCCGGACGTGGAACAGGTTGACGATCGGCTGCGCGGTGGCGAGCAGCACCCCGCCGACCACGCCCCCGGCGAGGCTGCCGAGTCCGCCGATCACCGGCAGCGCCAGCAAGAAGAACGACTGGAGCACCCCGAACTGGCTGGCGCCGGGTGTCGAACGGAACAACATCGCGTAGAAGACACCGCCGGTAGTAGCGAGGGCTGAGGACAGGGCGAAGGCCCCGATTTTGTAGGGCGCGATGCGGATGCCCATCGCCATCGCCGCGTCCTCCGAGTCGCGAATGGCGAACAGCACGCGACCGAAGTCGGAGTTGCGCAGGTTCATCACGACGAGCAGCACCAGCCCGACCACGATCACACCCGCGAGGTACAAGCCGCGATCCGACTCCGTGGACAGCCCGAAGAAACTCGCCCGCGGCACGATGCCGGCAAACGCGCCGCGCACCGAGTCGAGCGGGAAGACGAACTTCTCGCACGCCGCGCCGAAGGCCAGCGTCACGATGGTCAGGTACACGCCGCGCAGGCGCAGCGACGGCCCGCCCAGCACCAACGACACCGCGGCGCCGATGCAGGCGACGAGCACGAGGGTGAGCGGCAGCGGCACGCCGTGGGCCAGCAACTTCTGGCCGCCGTAGGCGCCGACGCCGAAGAAGCTGGCCTGGCACAGGCTGATCTGACCCGTCCAGCCGGCGAGCACCATCACCGACAGCGCCACGAGCGCGTAGGCCACGGAGAGCGCGCCGTAGAAATGCATCGAGTCGGGCGCTCCGTAAGCGAAGGCGACGGCGCCCGCGGCGACGGCCAACACGCCGAGCTGTTGCCAACGCAGCCGGCTCATAGCTCGACGACCGATTCGAGGGCGACGGTGTTGTTGCGCAGGACGAGCAGCACCGCCACCAGTCCGATGAATACCACTAGGTCGGCCGAACCCGACGTGGAGATGTAGCCGCTGCTCCACTGGTAGACGAGCCCGAAGGCGATGCTGCCGCCGACGGCGAGTGGTAGCGAGTTGAACCCGCCGATCACCGCGGCGACCAGGCTCGAGATCATCACGAAGGTGAGCGAGATCGGGTCGAGCACGTTGAGGTGGATGAACAACATGCCGGCCAGCGCGGCCGACGCGCCCCCGAGGGCCCACGTCGAGGTCGTCATCAGCCGCACCGGCAGCCCGACGATGTGCGCGGCGCCGGGATCTTCGGCGATGGCCTGCACCGCGAGGCCATACCGCGTCCGGTTGAGCAGCACGTACAGCAGCGCTCCGACGACGACCACCACGGCTGCGGTGCCGAGTTGGTGCACGGTGACGCCCGTCCCGGCGAACCGCACTGTCGTGTCGGGGAAGATCGAGTCGATCACCGGGGTGTTGGGCCCCCAGAACTGCACCGTCAACTCCGTGAGGACGAGCAAGACACCGACGGTCATGATCAGCGTCGCCAGGATGCCGTCGCGGCGCACCGGGCCGATGAGCATGCGTTCGATCACCACGCCGAGCACTGCGCCCACGAGCAACGTCAGTACGAACGACACACCGATGGGCAGGTGCAACCGCTCGTTGAACTCGTAGTGGAACACGAAGGTCGAGAACACGCCCATCGCGCCCTGCGCCAGGTTCACGATGCGGCTGATGCGGAACACGACGACGACGCCGAGCGAGACGAGCGCGTAGATCATCCCGAGCGTGAGGCCGCTGACCGTCAGGCTGACGAACTTTTCCACGACTAACCCGCGCTGAAGCGGTTGGTCACCTGATGCCAGGTGAGGTTCTCGTCGGCTTGCAGGATGATGCCTGATGGGGCGGCGCCGTGGTTGGCGAAGTCGAAGCTGAGTCCCATCGAGTTGAGGCTGTGCATGTTGCGCAGCGCGGCGACGAACGTCGCGCGTGTGAGCTTCGGTCCAGCGGCCTTCAGTGCCTCGACGATCGCCACGGCACCCGTGTAGGCCGCCTGCGTGTAGAAGTGGTGGAAGATGCGCGGGTAGTAGAACTCGGTGATCTGCCGGTAGCTCTTCATGTCGGGTGAGTCCGACTTGTAGAAGTCGTAGCTCGAGAACCCGTAGAAGCCGATCCCGGCGCGGCCCATCGCCTGGGGCACGTCGTCCGCGGCTACGAAGCCGCCGACGAACCCCTTGGGCGCCTTGTAGTCCTTCGACCCCGCGGCTTGCATGAACTTCACGTTGTTGACCGGGTCGTTGCAGAACAGCACGACGTCGGGGTTGGCCGACTTGATCTTGTCGACCTGGCTCGACAGCCCGTTGTTGACGTCTTCGTTGACGGCGTCGACCACGACGCGCAGGCCGAGCGCCGGCGCGATTTGGTACACGCGGTCCTTGCAGCCCGGACCCGCACCGATGGTCACCCACGACACGCCGACGGTGGTGGCGTGCAGGTTGTGCGCCGCGAACGTGGCGATCTCGGCGCCGACGTCGGCACCCTTGAGCTGCGTCGGGAACATCATCGGACTGGTGAACTCTTCGGCGTAGAGCCCCGACGTCCCGACCCACGGCACCCCGGCCTTCTCGATGATCGGGGGCACCGTGTCGAGGTTGAAGTCGAGGCTCGGGCCGAGGGCGAAGACCTTGTCGTCGTTGATGAACTTGTTGACGCAACTGGCCGTGCCCTGCGCCTGGCCTGCGGTGTCGCAACCGCTGAACTGGATCTTGCGGCCGTAAACGCCGCCTTGGTCGTTGACGTAGTTGAAGTAAGCGTTGGCCGCCTGCTCGGACACCTGGCTGTACTTATCGAGGAAGCCGCCGTTGAAGAACGTGCCGCCGATCTTGATGCTCGTGGCGGTCACGCCGACGTCTGTCGCACCACCGTTGCCGCCGGCGGGCGCGGGCGCCGCCGCCGCACGATTGATCGCTGCCGCCGCCGGGCCGCTAGCCGTGCCGGTCGCCGCCTGCGCGCCGGCGTCGAGCGTCTCGCCGGCGACGTCGGTTGCACCCGACGCCGCGGTGTTGGCGGTCGTGACGCGACGAGCCGCAGCGGCGTTGCGCGCCGCCACCTCGCGCCGGACGTCGGGGCTGGCGCCGCAGGCGCCGGCGAGAGCGACGACGAGCAGGAGCGCCGTGCCGAGCCGCAGGCGGCTCACGAGGCGGCCTCGGGCAACGACAGGCACTCAAGTTCGAGGATCGCTGCCACCGAGCGTTCGATCATGGCGCCGGTGATCGCCGTGCCTCGCGGGTCGCCGTGGTCGAGACCGCCGGCGGCGACGATGCCGTAGACGAAGCTGAACAGGACGGCGAGGCGATAGTCCTCCCAGCACGTGGCGAAGTCGTAGTTGGCCACGCCGTTGGCCGCGAGCCGCGCCGCGTACGCCGCCACGAGATCGCGCTCGTGCGCCGCGCGGTCCGCCGCCGTCAGGCTGCCACCGAGGAAGTACCCAAGGTCGCGCGCGCCGCGGGAGCGGTCGACGAGTTGCCAGTCGCACACCGCGAGATCGGTGTCGTAGAAGAAGATGTTGTCGAGGCGGTAGTCGCCGTGCGACAGCGTCGTCGGTCCTTCCGAGAGCCGCTGCATGATCCGGGGCAGCAACCCGTCGAAGCGATCGCCGAGGTCCTTGATCGCCGGCGGCATCTGGTCGCCGAAGAGTTCCTGCGCCGGCCCCCACGACGTCTGATAGCTGAACACCACGCCCTCGGGGAACGGCGAGTCGCACAGCGCTCCCATCCAGTCCGCCGTCGCGACTTCGCTGTCGTTCCAGAAGCTGGCGTGCAGATCGGCTAGGCGTTCGACGGCGAGGCGGGCGTCGTCGAGCTTGCAACCTTCGAGTTGGTCCACGACGCGCCCATTGGCGAGATCACTCAGCAGCAGCACGAAGCGCTGGGTCTCGTCGTCGAGTTCGGCGTAGTAGCACTCGGCGTGCGGGATGCCGGCGCGCTTGGCGAGCTGCTCGTAGAAGCGCACCTCCTTGCGGTACATGCCGAGCAGTTCGGCGACCATGCGGCTGGCGTCGCCCTCTGCCGGAAACTTGGCGATCAGCGTCGCCGGCCGGCTCGCGGTCGGCTCGGCGTAGGTAACGCTCACGCGGCACAAGGCGCCCATCAGGCCGACGCCGACACCGATCGGTGTGGCGTCGACGGCCACGACGGTGGCGCCGAGGGCCTCGCTCATCCACGCAGGCGTGAGCTCAGAAGCGTTGCTGGGAATGGTCATTCGGTTTCCCCCCTGGGATGGTTCAGGCGCTGTGGTGGTCAACGCCGGCGAGTAGTAGCTCGGTCATCCGACGCGGCATCTCGGCCAGCATCGGGAACAGCGCGGCCCTCTTGGGCAGGCGCACGTGGCGGCGGTCGTGCTGGATGGCGGACACAACCGCGGCGGCGACGACGTCGGGGTCCAGCTCGACGAGCAGCTTGAGTTGCTCGAAGCGGCGGACGCTGCGCGCCGTAGGCCCGTATCCCCGGAGCGAATCCATCATGTCGGTCGCCGCCGGTCCGAACTCGACGAGGGTCGTGCCGATCCCGCAGCCCTTGATCTCGGCGCGCAGGCAGGCGGTGAAGTGCGAGAGCCCCGCTTTCGACGCGGTGTACAGCGTCAGGCCGGGTGCGCCGACCGTGCCGGCGATCGACGACATGTTGACGATGTGGCCCGCCCGCCGTTCGAGCATCGACGGCAGCACCTGCCGGCACAGCTCTATCGGTGCGTGCAGGTTCAGCTCGAACAGCGAGTTGAGCGCGGCGGCGTCGACGTCGACCAGCCGGCCGGCGTGGTCGACTCCCGCGTTGTTCACGAGCACGTCGATCGGCCCGTCGGCGTCGATACGGGCGATGAGGCCGGCGCGTCCGGCGGCGTCGGACAGGTCCGCCGCATACGCGTCGCCACCGAGATCCGCCGCCAGCTTCTCCAACGCTTCGCGGGAGCGCGCGACGAGCGCCACCTGCGCGCCGGCGGCGGCCGCCTTACGCGCGATGCGTTCGCCGATGCCGCGCGACGCGCCGGTCACCACGATGCGCTTGCCCGAAAGGTTCACGCCGATGCCTCCGAGCGGTCCTGCGCGACGAGGTCGAGCTGTTCGTACTCGTCGGACGTGTCGATGAAGTTCTCGTACTCGATGACGCCGATCTCGGTGAACTGCTTGCGCAGCTTGCCGTCGCCGGCGTCGAGCAGGCCGAGCTTCTTGCAGTTGGGCACGATCTTGGAGAACAGCTTCTTCTGGAACTCGTTTTCCTCGGGCGCCTGCGACAGCAGCAGCGGGATCATCTGGCGCGGTTCGATGCCGAGGCGGTCCCACACTTCTTGCTGCAGGAAGCGGTCGCGCATGCGCACCGCGGCTTCGAAGGCGAAGTCCTGGCGCTCCTCGATCTCGGCCGTCGTCAAGTCGTCGTAATACTCCTTGAGCGACAGCACGCCGAAGGCAACGTGGCGCGCCTCGTCGCTCATCACGTAGCGCAGCAGCTGCTTGAGCAGCGGCTCGGTCGTCATCTGGTGCATGAAGCCGAAGGCGGCCAGCGCCAGGCCCTCCACCATGATCTGCATGCCCAGGTAGGTCATGTCCCAGCGGCTGTCGTTGATGATCTCGTCGAGCAGGATCCGCAGGTGGGCGTTGATCGGGTAGTGCCCGTCGAGCTTGGTGTCGAGGTAACGCCCGAACACTTCGACGTGCCGCGCCTCGTCCATCACCTGGGTGGCGGCGTAGTACTTGGCGTCGATCCACGGGACGGTCTCCACGATCTTGGCGGTGCACAGGAGCGCGCCCTGCTCGCCGTGGAGGAACTGGCTCACGCGGTGGTTGGTGGTCTCGATGGCGTAGGACTCGATCTCCTTGTCGCCCCAGTGGGCGACGGGTGATCCCGGCGTGTTCGTCAGCCGGCGTACGTACTGGCTGCGGTAGTCGCTGCGCATCATCTCGGCGCACACACGCTGCGGGTCGACGTCGGTCTCCCACGGCAGGTCGGTGGAGCCGTTCCACTGCGAGGTCTTGGCCTTCTCGTAGAGCTTGTCGAGCGCGGGGCGCGCGCCCTTCTCGTAGTCCCAGGTGAACAGGGCGTCGGCGTCGTCTTGCACCGCGTGGACGATTTCGTCAACGTCGCGGTTGGTGATGGCGAGGATCGCCTCGAGATCGTTGTGGTCAGCAGTCAGCGTCATGGCGCTTGTGGTTCCCTCCCGTAAGGTCATATGACCACCTGGTCATATGACCGCCCGGTCATAGGGTGCCCCGCGCGCGCTCGTTCGTCAAGGGGTTACTTGCAGAAACCTCGCGATCGGAGTGTCAGCTGCGCGGGAGGCCGAGCACGCGCTCGGCGATGATGTTGCGCTGGATCTGTGAGGTGCCCCCGGCGATGGTGCCGCTGAAGGACCGCAGGTAGAGGTTGAACCAGTTGTCGGTCCACACGTCGAGGTTGAACGGCTCGAAGGGC
>DASZWD010000024.1 GCA_035546775.1 Acidimicrobiales bacterium | reverse complement strand
GCTGGCCTACAGCGAAGGCCAGATCGGCTGGATCCCCTACATCCTCGAGCGCGCCGACAAGGTGTGGGAGGACAACCGGGCGTGGGGTGGCGTGGCCGACAAGATCCCCGAGCCGCCGTCGACCTACTACTTCAAGAACATCACAGGTTGCTTCTTCGACGACGCCCACGGGCTGAACAACCTCGACGCCGTTGGCGTCGACAACATCACCTTCGAGACCGACTACCCGCACTCCGACTCGACGTGGCCCCACACGCTGGAGGTGGCGAAGAAGTTGATGGGTCATCTGCCGCCCGACGTGATCTACAAGATCGTGCGCGGCAACGCCATCCGCCTCTTCGAGCTGGACTTCGACAAGTGAGCCCCGTCAAGGAGGGCCACGTCCACATCGGTGGGTCGTGGGTCGAGGCGGGGAACGGGGCCTACGCCGTCGTCAACCCGGCGACCGAAGAAGTCGTGGGCCACGCGCCCGAGTGCTCACGCGCCGACGCCGACGCGGCCGCCGCCGCGGCCCGCGACGCGTTCGACGCGTGGTCGCGCACGTCGCAGCACGCGCGCGCCGCGTTGCTGGCGCGCGCCGCCGATCTGCTGATGGCGCGCAACGACGAACTCGTGCCGCTGGTGCAGGCCGAGACGGGCGCCACGATGCGCGTCGCGTCGACCATGCAGGTGCCGATCGTGGCGCAGCGCTTCCGCCGCTACGCCCAGGTCGAACCGAACCAGATCCCGCTGCCGCCCCAGCAGGCGCAGGCCACCGCGCTGGCCCCGGGCGGCATCGTGGGTGCCGTCGCCATCCGCCAGCCCGTCGGGGTCGTCGCGTGCATCACGCCCTACAACTTCCCGATCGTCAACGCCGCGGGCAAGATCGCGCCGGCCCTGGCGATGGGCAACACCGTCGTGATCAAGCCGGCGCCCCAGAACCCGCTGGCGGTGCTCGAACTCGTCGCCGTGCTCGAAGAGGCCGGGTTCCCGCCCGGCGTCGTGAACGTGGTCACCGGGTCGTCGCCCGACACCGGCGCCGCGCTGGTGGAGTCGCCCGACGTCGACATGGTGTCGTTCACCGGGTCCACGGCCATCGGCGTGAAGATCGCCGAGGTCGGGGCGCGCACGATGAAGCGCACGCTGCTCGAACTCGGCGGCAAGGGCGCGGCGCTCGTGTTCGACGACGCATCGGTCGACGCCGCCGTCGCCGGCATCGCGTCGACGTGGGGCTTCCATTCGGGCCAGATCTGCACGGCGCCGACGCGGGTGATCGCCCAGCGCGGCATCTACGACCAGCTCGTCGAGAAGCTCGCCGGCGCGGCCAAGTACCTGAAGGTCGGCGACCCGCTGGCGCCCGACACCCTCGTCGGACCGGTGATCTCGGCGGCGGCGCGCGACCGCATCGAGGGCTACGTGCAGGCGGGGCGCGACGAGGGCGCCGAGGTCGTCGCCGGCGGGGCACGGCCCGACATCGCACCCGGCTACTACGTCGCCCCGACGCTGCTGGCGGGCTGCAAGCAGGGCATGACACCGGTGCAGGAGGAGATCTTCGGACCCGTCGTCGTGGCGTTGGCCTTCGACGACGACGACGAGGGCATCGCGCTGGCGAACTCGACGCCGTTCGGTCTGTACGACTACGTGTTCACCGGCGACAACAGCAAGGGCATGGAGGTCGCCAAGCGGCTGCGCTCGGGCAACGTCGGTATCAACACCGCGCAGCGCAACCACGAAGCGCCCTTCGGCGGCTTCAAGATGAGCGGCATCGGCCGCGACGGGGGGTCGTTCGGCTTGCACGCGTACTCGGAACTGCAGTCGGTGGTGTGGACGTCATGAGGGCGGTTGTCTTCGACGGGACCGAGGCGCGCGTGCGCGACGTCGAGGTGCGCGACCCGGGACCGAACGAGGTGCGGGTGCGCGTTGCCGCGTCGGGGGTGTGCCACAGCGACCTGTCGGTGGTCGACGGCACGATCCCGTTCCCGACGCCGCTCGTGATGGGCCACGAGGGCGCCGGCGTGATCGAGGAGGTCGGCGCCGCGGTGACGTCGGTGAAGGTCGGCGACCACGTCGTGATGTCGACGCTGGGCAACTGCGGCGCGTGCCGCTACTGCGACGCCGGGCATCCGACGATGTGCCGCTCGACGTTCGGGCAGCGGCCGCAGCCCTTCACCGTCGACGGCGAGGCGGCGTTCGCCTTCGCCAACGTGTCGTCGTTCTCCGAGTACACCGTGGTGAAGGCGAACCAGTGCGTGCCCATCGACAAGGGCGTGCCGCTCGAGGTGGCGTCGCTCATCGGCTGCGGCGTCGTCACCGGTGTGGGTGCGGTGCTCAACCGGGCGCGGGTGACCCACGGGCAGTCTGCCGTCGTGATCGGCGTCGGCGGCATCGGGCTCAACGTCATCCAGGGGCTACGGCTGGCCGACGCGCTGCCGATCATCGCCGTCGACACCAACCCGGCGAAGGAGGAGTTGGCCCGCACCTTCGGGGCCACGCATTTCGTGGACGCGTCGTCGGTCGACACCGCCGAGGGGGTGCGGGCGATCTGCCGCGGCGGGGTCGACTTCAGCTTCGAGTGCGTCGGGCATCCGGCGTTGATCCGTACCGCCGTCGACCTGCTCGACTGGGCGGGCACGTGCGTGATCCTCGGCGTGCCGCCGCAGGGGACGGAGGCGGCGTTCAACGTGTCGTCGATGTACCTCGACAAGACGATCATGGGGTGCCGCTACGGCTCGGCGCGCCCGCACCGCGACTTCAAGCTGATCGTCGACCTCTACAAGGCGGGGCGGCTCAAGCTCGACGAGCTGGTGACGCGCACCTACAAGCTCGACGAGGTGCACACCGCCATCGACGACCTGCACCACGGCGACGTCGCCCGCGGCGTGCTGTCGATCAATCCTTCGTAGAGCGCCGGAGCTGGACCAGCGCGGCGAGGAGCAGCGGCGGGAGCACGAAGGCGTGGGTGAGGAACCAGTTGCGCAGGAGCGACTGGCTGATCTCGCGGTGGCCGCTGAGGATGAACCGGACGTCGTGGCTGTAAGCCGCGGTCCACATGCCGTGGAAGTTCCCGTTGATACGGACCGCCCACAGCGCCAGCTGGTCCCACGGCAGGAGGATGCCGGTGAACGACGTCGCCCACGCGGTGACGGTGAACGCGGCGGCGAGGATCCAGATGCGGGTGCGGGGGGCGCGCGTGTCTTGGACGGCGGCGGCGATGGCGAGGCCCAGGACGCCGAGGGCGCCCCAGATGAACAGCGAGCCGCTCAGGATGTGCAGGGCGCGGATGCGCGCCCCCCACAAGATCGACGACGGCATGCCCTGCCGGTCGAAGGTGAACAGCCGGACCCGCGTCGGGCGGAAGTACCAGCTGAGCCACAGCCCGGTGGCGGTCAGCACACCGAGGAGGGCGACCTCGACCCACAGCGCGATGCGTAGCGCTCGCCGAACCGTCACTCCGCCGACCGTAGGCGACGCCGCCGCCACCGCTCGCTGCCGCCCGCCCGCCCCGAAGAGGTGGCTCTCCCAACACCTGGGTGTGACCACTGGTTAGCTAGGTACCTGAATCGAACAGTGGGGCGTTGCACTGTTCGATTCAGGTACTTAAGCAACTAGTGGTCAACCCCCCACGTGGCGAGAGCACTTTGCGGTGGCGTGGCCGGCGAACCCGCCGGCCTTGCGGCGGCACCGCCCGCTGGCCGCCCGCCGCAAACCTGACGGACCGTCAGATACGATGCCGACGATGCTCGATTACCTCGTGCGAGGCGCCACGATCGTCGACGGAACGGGCGCCCCGGGCTACGTCGGCGACGTCGGCGTGCGCGACGGCCGGATCGTGTCCATGGGCGCGGCTGACGAGGACGCGCACACCGTCCTCGACGCCGACGGCCTCGTCGTCACGCCCGGATTCGTCGACCCCCACACCCACTACGACGCCCAACTGTTCTGGGACCCCTACGCCACGCCCTCCAACGTGCACGGCGTCACCACCGTCATCGGCGGCAACTGCGGCTTCACGCTGGCACCCATCCACGAGGAAGACGCCGACTACATCCGCCGCATGATGGCCAAGGTCGAGGGCATGCCCCTCGAGGCCCTCGAGACCGGCGTCCCGTGGAAGTGGGAGAGCTTCGGCGAGTACCTCGACGCACTCGACGGCACCACCGCCGTCAACGCCGGCTTCCTCGTCGGCCACTGCGGCCTGCGCCGCTACGTCATGGGCGCCGCTGCCATCGGCAACGAGGCGACACCCGACCAGCTCGCCGAGATGGTGCGCGTCCTGCACGCCTCGATCGAAAGCGGCGGCCTCGGCCTGTCGACCACGCTGTCGAGCACCCACTCCGACGGCGACGGCCAACCCGTCGCGAGCCGCTGGGCGACCCCCGACGAACTGCTGGCGCTGTGCGCGGCGGTCGGCGAACACGAGGGCACCACCCTCGAAGGCATCGTCCAGGGCTGCCTCGACCAGTTCTCCGACGACGAGATCGACCTGCTGGCGGGCATGAGCGCGGCAGCAAGAAGGCCGATCAACTGGAACGTGCTGACCGTCGACGCCCGCAGCCCCGAGCGCGTCGAGCGCCAGCTCGAAGCGTCCACCATCGCCCGCCAACGCGGCGCCGAGATCGTGGCGCTCACCATGCCGGTGCTGGTCCCGATGAACATGAGCTTCGGCACCCACTGCGCGCTGTTCCTCATCCCCGGCTGGCAGGACGTCATGCGGCTTCCCGTCCCCGAACGCATGGCCAAGCTGCGCGACCCCGAGGTGCGCAAGGACCTCATCGAAAAGGGCCGCAGCCCGCAGGCGGGCGTGTTCAAGCGCCTCACCTACTTCGGCCGCTACGTCATCGGCGACACCTTCTCGCCGGCCAACGAAGGCCTGAAGGGTCGCGTCGTGCAAGACGTCGCCGACGAGCGCGGCGGCGATCCCTTCGACGTGCTGGTCGACATCGTGTGCAACGACGAGCTGCGCACCGTCCTGTGGCCGATGACGCCGGACAACGACGACGACACCTGGGCGCTGCGCCAGCGCGTGTGGGACGACGACCGGGCGATGCTCGGCGGCTCCGACGCCGGCGCCCACCTCGACCGCATGTGTGGGGCGCCCTACACCACGCGCTTCCTCGGCGACATGCTGCGCGGCCGCCGGCTCGTCCCGCTGGAGAAGGCGGTGCAGATGATCACCGACGCGCCGGCGCGCCTCTTCGGCCTGCGCGACCGCGGCCGCATCGCCATCGGCAACCACGCCGACCTCGTCGTGTTCGACCCCGCCACCATCGACTCCGGGCCGGCCACGCTGGTCGCTGACCTGCCGGGCGACGCCAAGCGCCTCACCGCCGATTCGACCGGCATCGTGCGCGTGCTGGTCAACGGCGTCGAGACCGTCGTCGACGGGGTCGCCACCGGCGCGACGCCCGGCACGATCCTGCGGTCGGGCCGCGACACGGCAACGGTCCTCACCGGCACGGTGCAAACCAGATGATCGAAGCCACGTCGCTCGTCGACCTCATCGCCAAGCGCGCCCACGCGACGCCGAACGCCACCATGCTCGTCGACCAGGACGAGCGCACGCTCACCTTCGCCGAGTACTTCGAAGACGTCGAGCGCGCCGCCGCCGGTCTCGAAGCCCACGGCATCGCCGAGGGCGACGTCGTGTCGTGGCAGCTGCCGACGTGGATCGAGTCGTTCGTGCTCGTCGGCGCGCTCGCCCGCGTCGGCGCGGTGCAGAACCCGATCCTGCCGATCTACCGGCAGCGCGAGGTCGGCTTCGTGTGCCGCCAGGCCAAGACGAAGCTGCTGATCGTGCCGACGGAGTGGCGCGGCTTCGACTTCTTCGCCATGGCCAACGAGATCGCCGGCGAAATCAACGGCCTCGCCGTGCTGACCGCCGACAAGGAACTCCCCGGCGCCGACCCGTCGCTGCTGCTGCCGTGGCACGACGAGGGCGGCGAACCCGTCCGCTGGCTCTTCTACACGTCGGGTACCACCGCCGACCCCAAGGGCGCCCAGCACACCGACGCCACGATCATGGCGACGGCGATCGCCATGGACGAGCGCCTCGCGCTCACCGCCGACGACCGCAGCGGTCTGGTGTTCCCCTTCACCCACATCGGCGGCATCACGTGGCTGTTCTCGACGCTGCTCGAAGGCTGCACGACCATCCTCGTCGAGGCCTTCGACCCGGTGGCGACGCCGCCGGTGCTGGCCCGCGAAGGCGTCACCCTCGCCGGCTCGGGCACGACGTTCCACATGGCGTACCTCGCGGCGCAGCGCGCCCAGCCCGACACCCCGCTGTTCCCCGACGTGCGCGCCTTCCCCGGCGGTGGAGCGCCCAAGCCGCCGCAGCTGCACTACGACCTCAAACGCGAGCTGGGCGGCGTCGGCATCGTGTCGGGCTACGGGCTTACCGAGGCACCGATCATCACGATGGCCAGTGTCGACGACACCGACGAGGTGCTGGCCGAGACCGAAGGGCGCGCCACCCGCGGCGTGCACCTGCGCATCGCGGACAACGGTGAGATCCGCGTGAAGGCGCCGCAGCTGATGAAGGGCTACCTCGACCCCGAACTCGACAAGGACGCGTTCGACGACGACGGCTGGTTCTGCACCGGCGACATCGGCGAGATCGACGCCGCCGGCAACGTGCGCATCACCGGTCGCGTCAAGGACATCATCATCCGCAAGGGCGAGAACATCAGCGCGAAAGAAGTCGAAGATCTCCTGTTCACCCACGAGAAGATCGTCGACGTCGCCGTGATCGGCCTGCCGCACGAAACGGCGGGCGAGATCGCCTGCGCCGTCGTCGTGTGCGTCGACGCCGACGACCGTATCGAGCTGGTCGAGATCGTCGACTTCCTCACCGGCAAGGGGCTGATGATCCAAAAGGTGCCCGAGCGCGTCGTGCACGTCGACGCGCTGCCGCGCAATCCGACCGGCAAAGTGCTGAAGCACGAGCTGCGGTCGCGGTACGCGTGACCATCGCCGCGCTGCTCGCGGCGCGCGCCGACGACGACCACGTCGGCCTGCTCGCCGGTGACGAATCCTGGACGTGGGCCGACGTCGTGCGCGAGAGCACGAGTCGGGCGGCGGTGTTCGAGGCGCTGCGCGTCGACGGCCCGCCCCACATCGGCGTGCTGCTCGACAACGTGCCCGAGTTCGCTTTCTGGCTGGGCGGCGCGGCGCTGGCCGGCGCGGTGATCGTCGGCATCAACCCGACGCGCCGCGGCGACGAGTTGGCCAACGACATTCGCCACACCGACTGCCAGCTCATCGTCACCGACGCGGCCGGCGTCGCCCTCCTCGACGGCCTCGACCTCGGCGTGCGGTTGCTCGACGTCGGCTCGACGGAGTACAAGCAACTCGTCACCGATCACCGCGAGCACACGCCCGCCGCGGTCGACGACGAGACGCTGTTGCTGCTGCTGTTCACGTCGGGCACGACCGGCGCGCCCAAGGCGGTGCGCTGCACGCAAGGCCGGCTGGCGTCGATCGCCGAGCGCGTCGAGGCCCAGTACGGCGTCAACCGCGACGACGTCTGTTACGCGCCGATGCCGCTGTTCCACGGCAACGCGCTGATGGCGTTGTGGGCCCCGGCGGTGCGCACCGGTGCGACCGTCGCCCTGGCCCCGAAGTTCTCCGCCAGCGGCTTCCTCGCTGACGTACGCCGCTACGGCGCCACCTACTTCACCTACGTCGGCAAGGCGCTCACGTACGTGCTCGGCACCGAAGAGCGCCCCGACGACGCCGACAACCCCCTCCAACGCGGCTTCGGCAACGAAGCATCGGACCTCGACATCGAACGCTTCGAGCGCCGCTTCGGATGCAAGATCATCGAGGGCTACGGATCGAGCGAAGGCGGCGCGGTCATCCAGCGCGTGCCCGACATGCCCGCCGGCGCGCTCGGCGTCGGAGCGCCGGGCGTGATCGTGGTCAACCCCGACACGATGGAGGAGTGCCCGCCGGCGCGCTTCGACGCCCAGGGCCGGCTGCTCAACGCCGAGGAGGCGACGGGCGAGATCGTCAACACCCAAGGTCTCCAGCGCTTCGAGGGCTACTACCGCAACGAGGAAGCGTTCGCGGCGCGCTCGCGCAACGGGTGGTACTGGTCGGGCGACCTCGCCTATCGCGACGACCAGGGTTTCTTCTGGTTCGCCGGGCGCAACGCCGACTGGCTGCGCGTCGACGGTGAGAACTTCGCCGCCGCGCCGGTCGAGCGCATCCTGGCGCGACTGCCGGGCGTCGCGGCGGTGGCGGTGTTCGCCGTGCCCGACGCCCGCAGCGGCGACCAGGTGATGGCGGTGGTCGAACTGCGGCCGGGCGCGACGCTCGACGCCGCCGCGCTGGCGCCGTTTCTCGCCGCCCAGCCCGACCTCGGTACCAAGTGGGCGCCGCGCTTCGTGCGCCTCGTGCCCCACATGCCCCTCACGGTTTCGAACAAGGTGCAGAAGGCGGCGCTGCGGGCGGAGGCGTGGATGACGGACGATCCCGTCTACTGGCGCGCCGAGCGCGGCGACCCGGCGTTCACACCGATGACCGACGCCGACCGCGCCGCGCTCCGCTCCGAGTTCGACGCCCACGGAAGGGGTTCCCAGTGGCCATGTTCGTGATGCGCTTCGACATGCGCAGCCCGTCGATCTCGCCGGCATCGCCTAGTGAGCTCTACCGCGCCGCCCTCGACATGAGTGCGTGGGCCGAGCAGCACGGCCTCGCCAGCGTGACGGTGTCGGAGCACCACGGCGTGGACGACGGCTACTTGTCGTCGCCGCTGGTGCTGGCCGGCGCCATTGCCGGTGCCACCGAGCGCATCATGATCAACATCGCGGCGATCCTCGCCCCGCTGCACGATCCGTTGCGTCTCGCCGAGGACATCGCGGTACTCGACCTCGTCAGTGGTGGGCGGCTGTCGCTCGTGCTCGGCCTCGGCTACCGCCCGAGCGAGTACGCCATGTTCGACAGGCCGTGGAAGTCACGGGGCGACGACTTCGACGAAATGCTCGGCGTACTCAAGCAGGCGTGGACCGGCGAGCCCTTCGAGTACCAGGGGCGCACGGTGCGCGTCACGCCGCGGCCGCTGAGCCAGCCGCATCCGCTGATCTTCATCGGCGGGTCGTCGCCCAACGCGGCGCGCCGCGCCGCCAAGCACGGCATGTCGTTCTTCCCGGCGCTCGGCGATCCGCAGCTGTCGGAGATCTACTACGCCGAGTGCGAGCGGCTCGGGACGAGCCCCGGCATGGTGCTGCTGCCGCAGGGGCCGGGCTTCGTGCACGTGGCCGAGGACCCCGACAAGGCGTGGGCCGAGTTGGGCGAGTACCTGCTGTACGAGACGAAGGTCTACGACTCGTGGCAGCTCAAGGGGCAGACGAGCCACGTGCACTCCGAAGCCCAAACCGTCGAGCAACTACGGGCCGAAGGCACCTACGTCATCGTGACGCCCGACGAGTGCGTGGCGCTGGCGCGTGACCTCGGGCCGATGGGCTCGGTCGTCCTGCACCCGCTCATCGGCGGCATGCCGCCGGACCAGGCGTGGCCGAGTCTCGAACTCATCGCGTCGCAGGTGCTGCCCCAGCTGTCGTGATCAAGCTCATCTGTTTCGTGCGCCGCAAGCCCGGCATGGCGGCCGACGAGTTCCACCGCTACTGGCGCGAGGAGCACGGCCCACTCGTCGCCCGCACCCGGAGCGGCCAGCACGCCCTGCGCTACGAGCAGAACCACCGCGTGCGCGGCGACGACGACGGCGACGGCTACGACGGCGTGACGATCCAGTGGTTCGCGTCGGTCGACGACTTCTACGCGTCGATCCGCGAGGACGACTACGCCGAGATCGCGGCGGACATCGAAAAGTTCCTCGACGCGTCGCGCCTCGAGTTCGTCCTCACCGAGGAACCCGACGTGATCTTCGACCGCCTATGACGTGGGCCACGATTCCCGAGTTGGTGCAGTGGGCGGCGGACACCTTCGGTGACGCCGAGGCGCTCGTCGACGGCGACGTGCGGTTGTCGTGGCGCGAGTTGGCCGCCGAGGTCGACCGCACGGCCGCGTCGGTGGTCGCCGCCGGGCTGCAACCCGGCGAGCGCGCCGGGATCTGGGCGCCGAACGTGCGCGAGTGGATCTTCGCCGCCCTCGGCGTGCTGGCGGCGGGCGGCGTCGTCGTGCCGATCAACACCCGCTTCAAGGGCGACGAAGCCGCCTACGTGCTGCGCACGGCGCGGGCGCGGCTGCTGTTCACCATCAAGGGATTTCTCGACACCGATTACCCGGCCATGCTCGCCGGCGAGGATCTGCCCGACCTCGAGCGCACCGTGGTGTTCCGCGACCCGTCATGGGACGAGTTCCGGGCCCAGCAGGCCGACGTCGACGTCAAGGTCGGCGCCGACGACGTGTCCGACATCATCTTCACCTCCGGCACGACGGGCCGGCCCAAGGGCGTTGTCACCACCCACGGCCAGACCCTGCGGGTCTTCGACGCGTGGGCTTCGATCGTGGGGTTGCGCGCGGGCGACCGCTACCTGATCGTCAACCCGTTCTTCCACACATTCGGGTTCAAGGCCGGCTTCCTCGCCTGCCTCATGAAGGGCGCGACCATCGTGCCCGAACCGGTCTTCGACGCCAGCAGGGTGCTGCACCGCATCGCCGAAGAGCGCATCTCGATGCTGCCGGGTCCACCGACGCTGCACCAGGCCATCCTCGACCACCCCGACCGCGACAAGGTCGATCTGTCGTCGCTGCGGTTGTGCGTGACGGGCGCGGCGGCGATCCCCGTCGAGCTGATCCGGCGCCTGCGCGAGGAGCTGACCTACGAGAACATCGTCACGGCGTACGGCCTCACCGAGTCGACCGGGGTCGTGTCGATCTGCCGTCCGGGCGACGACGACGAGACGATCGCCACCACGTCGGGCTGCGCCATCCCCGACACCGAGATCCGCATCGCGGAGAGCGGCGAGATCCTCGTGCGCGGCTACAACGTCATGCGCGGCTACTTCGAGAATCCCGCGGCGACCGCCGAGGCCATCGACGCGGAGGGCTGGCTGCACACCGGCGACATCGGCTCGCTCGACGCACGGGGCTATCTCAAGATCACCGATCGGCTGAAGGACATGTTCATCGTCGGCGGGTTCAACGCCTACCCGGCCGAGATCGAGAACACGCTGCTGGGTCACCCGGACGTGCGCCAGGTGGCGGTCGTCGGTGCGCCCGACGAGCGGCTCGGCGAGGTCGGCGTGGCCTTCGTCGTCGGCGACGTCGACGGCGACGAACTGATCGCCTGGGCCCGCGAGCGCATGGCGAACTACAAGGTGCCGCGGCGCGTCATCCGCGTCGACGCCCTGCCGCTCAACGCCAGCGGCAAAGTCCTGAAACACGAACTGCGCAAGGAGATCTGA
The DNA here is from genome assembly GCA_035546775.1 of Acidimicrobiales bacterium. Taxonomy (NCBI): domain Bacteria; kingdom Bacillati; phylum Actinomycetota; class Acidimicrobiia; order Acidimicrobiales; species Acidimicrobiales bacterium. Next base: position 23,382 of record DASZWD010000024.1, on the reverse strand, counting down.
ATGGCCGGCAACGAGACCGACGAGATCCGGCTGGGGTCGATGCTCTACACGCTCGTGGAACCCCGCAAGGGACACGAGGTGGCCTACAACCGCTGGTACGAGCGCGACCACTTCTACGCCGGCTGCATGATCGGGCCCTACCAGTTCGCCGGCCAGCGGTTCGTGGCGACGCGCCCGTACAAGGATCTGCGCTACCCGCTCGACTCGCCGATCACCCCCGACCCACTGACGGGTTCCTATGTGGCGATCTATTGGGTGCTGGCCGGCCATCACGGGGCGTGGAACCGCTGGGCCGTCGACCAGGTCAACAAGCTGCACGCCAACGGGCGCATGTTCGCCGAGCGCGACCACATCCACACCGCGCTGTACAACTTCGCCTGGTCGCAGTCCCGCGACGGCGACGACGGTGTGCCGATCGAGTTGGCCTTCGACCACCGCTTCGGCGGGCTGGTCACCGTCGTGGGCGAACTCGTCGGTGACGCCACCCACGAAGACCTCGACGCCTGGTACCAAGCGACGCGTCTGCCCGAGTTGATGACCGGGTCGTCGATCGCGCTCGCCGGTCGCTTCGCCCCGATCCCGTTGCTGGTCGACGCCCCGAGCGACGTACCGCGGCAGGAAGGCGTCGAGCGGCGCTTCATGCTGCTGTTCTTCACCGACACCGACCCGGCCGACGACTGGGACCGCTTCGCCGCCGAAGGCAAAGCGCTCGAGGGCAGCGGCCTGGCGAAGCTGCTGTGGGCCTCGCCGTTCATCCCCACCATCCCCGGCACCGACACCTACACCGACCAGCTTTGGTGAGCGATGCGTCGATCGTCTTCGTGTGCACGGGCAACGCGGCGCGCAGCGTCATGGCCGGTGCCGTGCTGTCGCACATGGGGTGGGCCCGCGTCGTGACCGCTGGCACGATGGTGATCGAAGGGCTGCCCATGAGCTGGCGCACGCGCCACGCCCTCGAAGAACTCGGCGTCACGGTGCCGGCGCATCGCAGCCGGCAGCTAAGCGAGCGCGACGCCCGCGACGCCGATCTCATCGTGTGCTTCGAGACGTTCCACGTCGCCTACGTCCGGCGCGAGCACCCCGAGGCGGCGTGGAAGACGGCGACGATCCGCCGCCTGTTGCGCGACCTGCCGGCCGTCGGTGGCGACGTGCGCGCCCTCAACCTGGCCGAGGTCGAACTCGAGGAGTGGGAGAACGTGGAAGACCCGGCAGGCGGCGAACTCGACGTCGTCGTCGCGTGCGCCAAGGAAGTGGCAGCGATGGTCGACGAGCTGGCGGCGTTGCTGTGAATCTGCGCGACTCGCCGACCGACGCCGCCTTCCGCGCCGAGCTGCGGGACTGGCTCGCCGCGACGCTGCCGACCTTCCCGAAGGACCGGCCGGGCGAGGACGACTGGCAGGCGCGGCGCGACTACGACACCGCCTGGCAGCGCGTGCTGTTCGATGCCGGGTACGCCGGCATCGCGTGGTCGACCGACGTCGGCGGTCGCGGGGCGACGCCGAGCGAGCAGCTGATCTTCCTCGAGGAGACGGAGAACGCCGGCGCGCCGTATGTCGGCGTGAACTTCGTCGGCCTGCTGCACGCCGGTCCGACGCTGTACGCCGAGGCGAGCGCCGAACAGAAGGCACAGCATTTGCCGAAGATCCTGCGCGGCGAGGAAGTGTGGTGCCAAGGGTTCTCGGAACCCTCGGCGGGCTCGGACCTGGCGTCGCTGCGCACGCGGGCCGAGCGCGACGGCGACGAGTACGTGATCAACGGGTCGAAGATCTGGACGTCGCACGCCCAGGTGGCCGACTACTGCGAGATGCTGGTGCGCACCGACCCGAACGCGGAGAAGCACCGCGGCATCAGCTGGCTCATCGTGCCGATGGACACGCCCGGGATCGAGGTCCGCCCGCTCAAGACGATCGTGGGCGGCAGCGAGTTCTCCGAGGTGTTCCTCGACGACGTGCGTGTCCCCGTCGCCAACCGGGTCGGCGCCGAGAACGACGGCTGGCGCGTCGCCATGGTGACGTTCAGCTTCGAGCGGGGCACGGCGTTCGTCAGCGAGATGCTCCAGACGATGCAGCTCGTGCGCGATCTGGCGACGCTGACCGACGACGTCGGCGCTCGGCGCGAGCTCGGCCACATCGCGGCGAACTTGGAAGCACTGTGGTCGCTGACGAAGCGCAACGTGAGCCAGGCGGCGCGCACCGGCGTGCCCGGCGTCGGCGGCTCGGTGTTCAAGCTGCACTACACCGAGACGCGTCACAAACTCGGCGACCTCGCCATGCGGATCCTCGAGCGCGGCGCCCTCGACATGGCGAACGAACATGTCGAAGGGCACCTGCACGCCATCTCGATCTCGATCGCCGCGGGCACGTCACAGATCCAGCGCAACATCGTCGCCGAGCGCGTGCTCGGGATGCCGAAGGAACGCTGATGGACCTCGAACCGAGCGCCGATCAGGTCGACCTCCAAGCGGGCGTGCGCAAGCTGTGCGAGGGCCGCTTCCCGATGGAGACCGTGCGCGGCGGGTTCACGCGCGATGGCTGGCAGGACCTCGTCGACGCCGGCGTGTTCAGCCTGCGCCTGCCCGAAACCGCCGGGGGCGTCGGCCTGGGCGCAGCCGAGGCGGTTTTGGTGTTCGAAGAGCTGGGGCGGGCGTGTGTGCCCGGGCCGCTGGTGGCGAGCGAGCTGGTGGGGGCGAGCGACGTCGTCGGCCTCGTGGAACGGGGCGACACCATGGTCGAGCACCTCGACGTGCTCGACCGGCTGCTCGTGCTCGACGGCGACGGCGTGTTCGCCGTCGACCCGCAGGCCGTCGCCGGCGAGCGGGTTGAGCGCCCGATCGACGCGCTGACGCCGGCGTGGCGCGTCGATCGCCTGCCGGCGGGGGAGCGCGTCGGTGACGCCGCGCCGTTCCGGCTCGACGGCGCGCTGCTCACCGCCGCGTTGCAGCTCGGCCTGTCCGAGGCGGTGCTCGACATCGCCGTCGCCTACGCCAAGGAGCGCCGGCAGTTCGACAAGCCGATCGGCTCGTTCCAGGCCGTCAAGCACATGCTCGCCGACATGCTGGTGCGCACCGAGGTGGCGCGCGCCGCCGTCTACGCCGCCGGTGTCACCGTCGACGACCCCACCGTGGGCGACCCGGCGCGGGCGGTGTCGGCGGCGAAGGTCACCGCCGGCGAGGCCGCCATCCGCAACGGCAAAGCCGCCATCCAGGTCCACGGCGGCATGGGCTTCACCTGGGAAGTCGACGTGCACTTCTTCCTCAAGCGCGCCTGGGTCCTCGACACCCACTTCGGCACCGCCGACCACCACAGCGAACGCCTCGCCGCCTCACTTCTGTGAAGGATTCTCCGCCCATAGGGCGGAAAATCCTTCACAGAAGCGCGTCAGAGGACGAGTTCCGCCATGGTGCGCAGGAGGGCGGGGGAGCCGTTGGTCAGGAGGCTGGTGACCATGGAGGACTTCCACAGTTCGAGGTCGTCGCGGATCTTGGCGACGGGGCCGATCAGGCAGATCTCCTCGACCATCGCGGTGGGGACCGCGGCGATGGCGTCGGCTTGATGACCGTCGAGGTAGAGGTCCTGGATCTTGTGGGCCTCGCCCTCGTAGCCCATGCGGCAGAACACGTCGAAGTGGAAGTTCATCTCGCGCGCGCCCATTCCGCCGACGTACAACGCGATCATCGGGCGCAGGGCGTCGGCGGCGCGCTCGACGTCGTCGTCGATCGACACCGTCACCATGGCGTTGACCTCGAAGCCGTCGCGCACAGGGCCGAGGGCGTCGCGGTACATCTTGTCGTGGCGGGGTGAGTAGAAGATCGGGAACCAGCCGTCGGCGATCTCCGCCGCCAGCGCGACGTTCTTGGGGCCTTCGGCGCCGAGCAGGATCGGGATGTCGCGGCGCAAGGGGTGCACGATCGACTTGAGCGGCTTGCCGAGCCCGAGTCCGCCGGGATAGGGCAGCGGGTAGTGCGGCCCGTCGTTGGTGACGGGCGCCTCGCGGGCCAGCACCTTGCGGATGATCTCGACGTACTCGCGGGTGCGGGCCAGCGGCTTGGCGAACGACTCGCCGTACCAGCCCTCGACGACCTGCGGACCCGACACACCGAGGCCGAGCACGAAGCGCCCGCCCGAGAGGTGGTCGAGGGTGAGCGCCGCCATCGCCATGGCGGTCGGCGAGCGCGCCGAGAGTTGCGCCAGGTTCGTCCCGAGGCGGATCGTCGAGGTCGCCGAGCCCCACCACGCCAGGGGGGTCAAGGCGTCCGAGCCGTAGGACTCGGCGACCCAGACACTGTCGAAGCCCAGGCGTTCCGCTTCGAGAATCGTGTCGAGCGGATTGGCCGGGGGACCGGCACCCCAGTACCCCATGTGCAGGCCGAGCTTCACGTGCCAAACTGTAACGCGTTCCAATTTTGGAGGAGGCCGCGTGTACATCGGTTACACCGAGGAACAGGAGAAGCTGCGCCAGGAACTCCGGGCCTACTACCGCGAGCTGCTGACGCCTGAGGTCGAGGCGGAGCTGGGCAAGGAGCACGGCGTCGGCCCGACCACGCGGCGGATCTTCAAGCAGATGGCGGCCGACGGCTGGGTCGGCATCGGCTGGCCGAAGGAGTACGGCGGTCAGGGCCGCAGCCAGATCGAGCAGTTCGTGTTCTTCGACGAGTCGATGCGCTGCGGCGCCCCCGTCCCGATGCTGACGATCAACACCGTCGGGCCGACGATCATGCAGTTCGGCACCGACGAGCAGAAGAACGACTACCTGCCGCGCATCCTGCGGGGCGAAATCACGTTCTGCGTCGGCTACAGCGAACCGGGTGCGGGCACCGACCTGGCGTCGCTCACCACCCGCGCCGTACGCGACGGCGACGAGTACGTGATCAACGGCCAGAAGATCTTCACGTCGCTGTCGAGCGACGCCGACTACGTGTGGCTGGCGGCGCGCACGAACCCCGAGGTGTCCAAGCACAAGGGCATCTCGATCATCATCGTGCCCCGCGACACGCCGGGCTTCTCGGTGCAGCCGATGCACCTGCTGAGCGAGCACGACATCAACCAGACCTTCTACGACGACGTGCGCGTCCCCGTCACCAACTGCGTCGGCGGCGAGAACAACGGCTGGAACCTGATCACCAACCAGCTGAACCACGAACGGGTGACGCTGTGCTCGACGGGCATCCCCGAGTCGCTGCTCCACGACGTGCGCCAGTACGCGCAGGAAACGAAGCTGATCGAGCAGGAGTGGGTGCAGATGAACCTGGCGCGGGTCTACGCCCGCCTCGAGTTCCTCAAGCTCATCAACTGGAAGGTGGCGTGGTCGGCCTCGACGGGCGCCGGCCTCAACATCGCCGACGCGTCGACCACGAAGGTGTTCGGCACCGAGTTCTACCTCGAAGCCTTCCGCCTGCTGTTCGAGATCATCGGCGAGGCCGCGTACCTCACGCAGGACTCACCCGAAGCGGTGCTCAAGGCGCGCCTCGAGCGCTACTACCGCAGCCTGCTCATCCTCACCTTCGGTGGCGGCGTCAACGAGGTCCAGCGCGACCTCATCGCCATGTTCGGCCTCGGCATGCCAAGGAGCCTGCGCTAATGGACTTCACCTTCAGCGAAGAAGAGGAAGCGGCGCGCGATCTCGCCGCGCAGATCCTCGGCGACAAGTGCACCCACGAACGCCTGCGCGCCCTCGAACGCGCCGGCACCTACTTCGACCGCGACACGTGGGCGGCCTTCGCCCAGGCCGGCCTGCTCGACGGATTCGGCTTCGTGGCGACGTGCCTGATGCTCGAACAGGTCGGACGCTTCAGCGCGCCGATCCCGCTGCTGCCGACGCTGGTCACCGCCGCCGCGCTGCGCCACTTCGGCGCCACCGACCTGCTCGACGACCCGGCCCGCGTGCTGACGAGCGCGCTGGTCGAAAGCCCCCAGGACGGCGTCAAGATCTGCGTCCCGGCCGGGCTCGACGCGTCGCACGCGCTCGTCGACACCCCCGAAGGCCTGTTCCTGCTCGACCTCGAAGGACCGGGCGTGACGCGCACGCGCCTCGACACGACGTCGGGCATCCCCGAGGCGCGCCTCGACTTCCGCGACGCGCCGCTGACCCAGATCGGCGGGCCCGACGCCGTCGAGTGGTTGCTCCAGCGTATGACGGTGGCCACGTGCGCGGTGATGCTCGGCTGCTGCGAGCAGGCGCTGGCGATGACGGCCGAGTACACCGGCTCGCGCCAGCAGTTCGACAAGCCGATCGGCACGTTCCAGGCCGTGGGCCAGCGCGCCGCGGACGCGTACATCGACACCGAAGCGATCCGCCTCACGCTGTGGCAGGCGGCGTGGCGGCTGTCCGAGGGGCTACCGGCGGCGGCGGAGGTGGCGGTGGCGAAGTTCTGGGCGGCCGAGGGTGGCCAGCGCGTCGTGCACGCGGCCCAGCACCTGCACGGTGGCATCGGCGTCGACCGCGACTACCCGCTGCACCGCTACTTCCTGTGGGCCAAGCAACTCGAGCTCAGCCTCGGCGGCGCCACCAAGCAGCTGCGCAAGCTCGGCGCCCTGCTCGCGGCGGAGCCCGTCTAGGTGGGTTCGCCCGCCGTCGAACCCGCGATCGGCATCTCAGGCAGGCCGAGCTTGCGGTGGTCCCACGTGCGGGCGCGCGTCGCGTGTACGCGCACGGCGACGCGGTTGTGCAGCATCGACTCCACCAGCGGCTTCACTTCGTCGGAGTACTCGCCTTGGTAGCGGTTCCACACGCTCACACCGACGCGCCACAGCGCGTCCGGGTCGTCGACGATCTCGGCGGTGCCTTCGAGCGACACGCCGCGCAACTGGTCGTAGGTCTTGCCCGCCTCGATCGAACAGGTGATGCGCGGGTCGCGGCGCAGGTTCTGCACCTTCTGCGATTTCGCCTTGGTCTCGAACCAGATGTCGCCGTCGACGACGGCGAACCACATCGCCACCACGTGCGGGTGACCGCTCGGACCGTTCGTGGCCATGGTCATGGTGCGGCTCGAGTTGAGGAACGCTTCGCGCTCGGCGTCGGTCATCGTGATCTGCGATCGCTGGTTGGTTGCCATCGGAATGGAAAGCTAACGAAGTAATGGCGAGCACACCTCAGCCCGAAGTCCTGACGCGCTCGCAGCACGCCCGCCGCGCCCGTGTCATCCAAGCCGCGATCGAACTCGCCACCGAAGGCGGCTACGACGCGGTGCAGATGCGCGACGTGGCGGCGCGCGCCGACGTCGCCCTCGGCACCGTCTACCGCTACTTCTCCTCGAAAGACCACCTGCTCGCCGCCGCGCTGCTCGAGTGGGCCCGCAGCCTCGAGAGCGCCCCGGCGAAGGCGGTGGCCGCGTCCGACGAGCCGCTCGACCGGCTGATCGCGGTGATCCGCCGCATCACCCGCGCGTCGGGCCGCGCCCCCGAACTCTTCGCCGCCCTCGTGACCGCCATCACTGCTCCGGACCCGGCGGTGTCGGAGTGCCAGGCCGAGGTGCAACACATCGTGTCGATGGTGCTCTCGGCGCCGCTGGTCGACGTCGACCCCGAGATCCGCGACGGCGTCGTGCGTGTGCTGGCCCACGTGTGGTTCGCCTCGCTGCTGGGCTGGGTGAACGGCTGGACGCAGATGGGCGCGGTGGGCGAAGAGCTCGAGTTCGCGGCGCGGTTGCTGCTGCGCGACTAGAAACTAGAATCTGTTCTAGTTTGGGAATTCTAGGGAGGGTCACATGTCGGGCATTTGCGAGGGCCGCGTCGTCATCGTCACCGGGTCGGGACGCGGCATCGGCCGCGGCCACGCCCTGGAGTTCGCGCGGCAGGGAGCCAAGGTCGTCGTCAACGACCTCGGCGCCGAGCCCGACGGCACCGGCAGCTCGGCCGGGCCCGCCGGCGAGGTGGTCGACGCCATCCGCGCCATGGGCGGCGAGGCGATCGCCAACGGCGACGACGTCTCCGACTTCGACGCCGCCGGCCGCTTGGTGCAGTCCGCCGTCGACGCCTTCGGCGGCCTCGACGTGCTGGTGTGCAACGCCGGCATCCTGCGCGACCGGATGCTCGTGAGCATGTCGGAGGCCGAGTGGGACGCCGTGATCAAGGTCCACCTCAAGGGCACGTTCGCCCCGATGCACCACGCGGCCAACTACTGGCGCGACCGCGTCAAGGCGGGCGAGACCAACGACGCCCGCATCGTCAACACGAGCTCCGCCGCGGGACTGTTCGGCAACGTCGGCCAGAGCAACTACTCCGCGGCCAAGGCCGGCATCGCCGCGATGTCGCGCGTCGCCAGCGCCGAGCTCGGCCGCTACGGCGTGACGGTCAACGCCATTGCGCCGATCGCCCGCACCCGCATGACCGAGAACCTCTTCCCCGACGCCATGAAGACGCCCACGGACGGCTTCGACGCCATGGCCGCCGACAACGTGGCGCCGCTGGTCGTGTGGCTCGGCAGCCGCGAGTCGCGCGACGTCACCGGCCAGGTGTTCGAGGTCGACGGCGGCAAGATCTCGGTCGCCACCGGCTGGCAGCACGGGCCCGACATCAACAAGGGCGACCGGTGGGAACCGGCCGATATCGGCCCGGCGGTGCGCGACCTGCTGGCCAAGGCAACGCCCAATGTCCCGGTGATCGGCTCGCAGGCGTAAAGCCGCGACCGATGTTCCTCCAGGAGACCGCCGAGCAGCAGGCGCTGCGCCAGGAGTTGCGCGCCTACTTCGCGCGCCTCCTGACGCCGGCGGTGCGCGCCGAGTTGGCGGCCGACCCCGAGGGCGGTCCGGTGTTCCGACGCATCGTGCGCCAGATGGGCGCCGACGGCTGGCTCGGCGTCGGCTGGCCCGTCGAGTTCGGCGGCCAGGGTCGCCCGGCGACGGACCAGTTCATCTTCTTCGACGAAGTGCAGCGCGCCGCCGCGCCGTTCCCGTTCGTGACGCTCAACACCGTCGGGCCCACGATCATGGGCTTCGGCTCCGATGAGCAGAAGGCGGCGTTCCTGCCCGGCATCGTGCGCGGCGACATCAACTTCGCCATCGGCTACACCGAGCCCGAAGCCGGCACCGACCTGGCATCGCTGCGGACGCGGGCGGTGCGCGACGGCGACGAGTACGTCGTCAACGGGAACAAGGTCTTCACCAGCCAGGCCGACCAGGCCGACTACATCTGGCTGGCGGTGCGCACCGACCCCGGCGCGCCGAAGCACCGCGGCATCTCGATCCTGCTCGTGCCGACGTCGTCGCCCGGGTTCAGCTACACCCCGATCACCACCGTCGGCGGCACCAAGACGACGGCGACGTACTACACCGACGTGCGCGTGCCCGTCGCCAACCGCGTCGGCGAGGAGAACGCCGGCTGGCGCATGATCACCACCCAGCTCAACCACGAGCGCGTCGGGCTCGCGGCGTTCAGTGGTCTGGCGCTGCGGTTGTGGGACGACACGGCGCGCTACGTCGCCGCGGCCGGTCTCATCGACATCCCGTGGGTGCAGCTCGACCTGGCGCGCACCTACGCCAAGCTCGAAGCGATGCGCCTCATGAACTGGCGCATGGCGGCGGCCGTCGCCGACGGATCGCTGGCGCCGGGTGACTCCTCCGCGGTCAAGGTGTACGGCACCGAAACGGCGGTCGACGTGTACCGCACGCTGCTCGGCGTCGTCGGGGCCGCCGGCGCGATCCGCGCCGGGTCTCCGGGGGCGGTGCTGGCGGGCGAGCTCGAGCGCGCCGGGCGCTCGGCGCAGATCAACACCTTCGGCGGCGGCGTCAACGAAGTCCAGCGCGAGATCGTGGCCGCTGGCGCCCTGGGAATGGCTCGGCAGGCGCGTTGAGCGACTTTCTCGAACGCGTGCGCGCGTATGAAGGCCGCGTGATCGGCCCGCCGAGCGTGGCGCTCGACGCCGTCAACGCCGCCATGATCCGCCACTGGTGTGACGCGGTGGGCGACACCAACCCGATCTACGTCGACGACGCGGCGGCGCGCGCCGCGGGTCACGACGGCATCGTGGCGCCGCCGACGATGCTGCAGGCGTGGTCGATGCGCGGCCTCGGCGGTCGCACCGGCGCCACCGAGCAGGACGCGCTGTTCCGTGAACTCGACGCCGCCGGCTTCACGTCGGTCGTGGCCACCAACAGCGACCAGGAGTACTTCCGCTACCTGCGCCCGGGCGACGTCATCACGACGACCACGACCATCGAGTCGATCTCGGAGGAGAAGACGACGGCACTCGGCGTCGGCCACTTCGTCACGACGCTCCAGGAGTACCGCGATCAGGACGGCGAGCTCGTCGGCACGATGCGCTTCCGCATGCTCAAGTTCGCGCCTCGCCCCGCGGCGCCGGCGCGGCCGCGCCGCCCGCGGCCGGCGATCACCCACGACAACGCCTTCTGGTATGACGGCGTGAACGAGGGCAAGTTGCTGATCCAGCGCTGTGCGGCGTGCGGGAAGCTGCGCCACCCGCCGGGCCCGATGTGTCCGGCGTGCCATTCGCTGGAGTGGGACACGGTCGAGTCGGCCGGGCGCGGCACCGTCTACAGCTTCGTGGTCAACCACTACCCCCAGGTGCCGGCGTTCGACTACCCGCTCGTCGTCGCGGTGATCGCCCTCGACGAAGGCACGCGCCTGGTGTCGAACCTCGTGGGCGTCGACCCCGCCGACGTCACCATCGGCATGGCGGTCGAATGCGAGATGGTGCAGTTCGACGACGAGCTGACGCTGCCGCAGTTCCACCCGGTGGAGGCGAGCTAGTGGACTTCAACCTCGACGACGACCAGCGGGCGCTGCGCGACCTGGCGGGTCAGATCTTCGGCGGCGGGGGCGGCTGGAGCGATCTCGCCGATGCCGACCTGCTCGGGTTGTGCATCCCCGAGGCCCACGGCGGCAGCGGCCGCGGCCTCGTCGAACTGTGCCTCGTGCTCGAAGCGCAGGGCCGCGCCCTGGCCGACGTGCCGTTGCTGGAGACGATCGCCCTCGGGGCGTTGCCGCTCGCCCGGTTCGGCACTGACGTGCAGCAGAAGGAGTGGCTGCCGGCGGTGGTCCGGGGCGACGTGGTGCTCACCGCCGCCTTCGAAGCGACCGCCGTCCCCGCGGGCGACGTCGCCGACCGCGTGCTGGTCGTGCGCCCCGACGGCGTGTTCCTGTCAGACCCCCAGCGCGAAGTCGTCGCCACCACCGACCAGCGCGGCGCGGCGAACATCACCTTCACCGGCGGCGAGCCGCTGCCCGGCGCCGACGTCGACTGGATGCGCCAGCGGGCCCATGTCGCGCTCGCCGCCCTGCAACTGGGGGTGGCGAAGGAAGCGTTGCGTCGCACCGCCGAGTACACGTCGCAGCGCGAGCAGTTCGGCAAGCCGCTGTCGTCGTTCCAGGGCGTGGCGCTGCGCGCCGCCGACGCGTACATCGACACCGAAGCGATGGAGGTCACGATGCTGCAAGCGGCGTGGCGGCTCGACAACGGTCTCGAGGCGTCCAAGGAAGTCGCCATCGCCAAATGGTGGGCGGCCGAGGGGGGCGAGCGCGTCGTGTACGCCACCCAGCACCTGCACGGCGGTATGGGCGCCGACGTCGACTACCCGATCCACCGCTACTTCCTGTGGGGCAAACAGATCGCCAACGCGCTCGGGGGTGCGTCGTCGCAACTGGCCCGTCTCGGCGCGCTGCTCGCGGAGCAGTACCGATGACGGCGCGCGTGGGCGACACGCTGCCGCCGCTCGACATCCCGCTCACGCGCACGCTGATCGTGGCGACGGCCATCGCGTCGCGCGACTACCAGGACGTGCACCACGACGCCGAGCTCGCCCGCGAGCGCGGTTCGAAGGACATCTTCATGAACATCCTGTCGACCAACGGCTTCGTCGGCCGCTTCGTCACCGACTGGGCCGGGCCGGCGGCGCGCATCACCAAGGTGGCGATTCGTCTCGGCGCGCCCAACTATCCCGGCGACACCATGCGGATGACAGGCGAGGTGACGGCCGTCGAGGGCAACGTCGTGACCGTCGCCGTGCGCGGCGCCAACGACCTCGGCGACCACGTCACCGGCACCGTCACCCTGGAGATGCCGTGAACATCGGCGGGCAGACGGCCATCGCCGGCATCGGCGCCACGGAGTTCTCCAAGGACTCGGGGCGCAGCGAGCTGCGCCTCGCCGTGGAATCGGTGAAAGCGGCGCTCGACGACGCCGGCATCGCGCCGGCCGAGGTCGACGGCCTCGTCACCTTCACCATGGACAACAACCCCGAGATCGAAGTGGCGCGTCAACTCGGCATGGACGGGCTCAAGCTGTTCAGCCGCGTGCACTACGGCGGCGGGGCCGGCGCGGCCACGGTCATGCAGGCGGCGATGGCGGTGGCGACGGGCGTGGCGGAGGTCGTCGTGTGTTACCGCGCCTTCAACGAGCGCTCGGGGCGCCGCTTCGGCGCCGGCGTGCAGGGCCGTCCCGCTGAGCCGACCACGGAGAGCGCCCACTACGGCTGGTACTCGCCCTACGGGCTGCTCACGCCGGCGCAGTGGGTGGCGATGTTCGCCCGCCGCTACATGCACGAGTTCGGCGCGACCAGCGAGGACTTCGGCCGCATCGCGGTGGCCGACCGCTTCCACGCGTCGACCAACCCCGCGGCGTGGTTCTACAAGCAGCCGATCTCGCTCGAGGACCATCAGAACTCGCGCTGGATCTCCGAGCCGCTGCACCTGCTCGACTGCTGCCAGGAAAGCGACGGCGCCCAGGCGCTCGTGATCACGACTCTCGAGCGGGCCCGCGACTGTCCCAACCCGCCGGCGGTCATCACGGCGGCGGCCCAGGGCGCGGCGCGCAACCAGCAGATGATGACGAGCTACTACGACGACGACATGACCGGGTTGCCCGAAATGGGCCTGGTGGCCGAGCAGCTGTGGGCCACGTCGGGCCTCACCCCCGCCGACATCCAGACCGCGGTGTTCTACGACCACTTCACCCCCTTTGTGCTGTGCCAGATCGAGGAGTTCGGGTTCTGCGGGCGGGGTGAGGCGAAGGACTTCATCGTCGAGGCCGGCATCGAGCTCGGTGGTCAGCTGCCGATCAACACCAACGGCGGCCAGCTCGGCGAGGCCTACATCCACGGGATGAACGGCATCGCCGAGGCCGTCCGCCAGATCCGGGGGACAAGCGTGAACCAGCTCCCGTGGGTCGAACATGTGCTGGTCACGGCCGGAACCGGGGTGCCGACCAGCGGACTGATCCTTGGGGCCGCATAATCATGGGTGTGACGTGCGTCACACCGTTTCTGACGGTGCGTTAGATTTCGCACCACCACGGAGGCATGGGGGGCCTGTGACGAGACACAACCTTCGAGTCGCACCTCTGCTGCTCGTGCTCGCGCTGCTGGCGAGCGCGTGCGGCGCCCGCCTGACTGACGCGCAACGCAACGCGGTGCGCGCCGGTCAAACCGGCACCGCCGTGCAGGGGTCCAGCGTCGACGGCAGCGACGAGGGCGGCGACCAGTCGACCGACACCACCCTCGCGGCGGGCGACACGTCGTCGGGTGGCAGCGGCAACAACACGACGAACACCACGAGCGCCGGCGGCGGCGCGAGCCAGTCGAACGTGAACGTGCACGCTCTGCCCGCCGGCGGCAACGGCGGCGCCACCGACACCGGCGTCACCGCGTCGTCGATCACCCTCGGCAACGTGAGCACGCTCACGGGCCCGGTGCCGGGACTGTTCGCCGGCGCGGTCGTGGGCACGCAGGCCGTCGTCGCCTACGAGAACTCGCTCGGCGGCCTATGGGGTCGCACGTTCAAGCTCGACGCCCGCGACGACCAGTTCGACACCGGCCAGAACCGCACGCAGACCATCGACCTCATCGGCAAGGCGTTCGCCATGCTCGGGTCGTTCTCGCTCTACGACGACGCCGCGGCAGACCAACTCACGCAGGCGAAGATCCCCGACCTCAGCCATGCGCTGGGCGACGCCCGCTTCGCCGTGCCGACGAACTTCTCGATCCAGCCGTCGGCCAAGGGCGGCGACCTCGGCCCGTTCAACTACTTCAAGGCGCACAACCCCGACGTGATCACCAAGGTCGGCAGCATCGAGTCCGACATCCCATCCGCGGTCAAGCTGCACAAGGGGTACCGGGCGGCGGGCGAGAGCGTCGGTTACAAGTGGCTCTACGACCGGGCGATCGGCTCGACGGAGACGGACTTCACCTCCGACGTCGTGCGCATGCGCGACAGCGGCGTGAAGATGGTGTATCTGATCTCGGTCGACGACGCGACGGCGGCGCGCTTTGCCAAGGCGATGCAGTCGCAGAACTTCAAGCCCGAGGTCTTCCTCGTCGGCGGGTCGGGCTACGACGCCGACGTGATCGCCAAGGCGGGCAGCGCCGCCGACGGCATGCTGGTGACGTCGTCGACCGCGATGTACGGCGGGGAGGACGCGGCCTCGATCCCCGAGGTGGCGCTGTTCGACAAGTGGGTGCAGAAAGTGAAGCCCGGGTTCACGCCCGACATCTTCACCGCCTACGCGTGGGCCGAAGGTCGGCTGCTGTTCCAGGCGATGGAGAACGTCGGCCCGAAGGTGACGCGGGCCGCCATCAACGCCGAAGTGAAGAAGATCGGCAACTTCGACGACAGCGGGCTGTTCGCCACGTCGAACCCGGGGGCCAAGGGGCCCGCCGCGTGCTGGATCCTGCTCAAGGTCACCGGCGGCAAGTACGTGCGCATCGATTCACCCAAGGACGGTTACCGCTGCGACGACGGACCCTGGTACTTCGGCTAAGTGACCTCGTTCCTCGCCTACACCGTCATCGGCATCGCCACCGGGTGCATCTACGCGCTCACGGCGAGCGGCCTCGTCGTCACGTACACGACGTCGGGCATCTTCAACTTCGCCCACGGCGCCATCGGGATGCTGATGGCGTTCACCTACTGGCAGCTGACGGTGAAGGATCACTGGCCGCAGTGGCTCGGCCTTGTCGTCGTACTCGGCGTCATCGCCCCGCTGCTGGGTGCCGGCATTCAGCGCGTGTTGATGCGCCGCCTCTACGGCTCGAACGTCGGGACCACGCTGGTGATCACGCTCGGCTTGTTGCTGACGTGCATCGGTGTGGCCACCGCGGTGTGGGATCCGGGCGAGCCGCGGTCGATGCCGGAATTCTTCGCCGGCCACCGCCTGAAGCTCTTCAGCGTCTACGTCAGCTATCACCAGCTCACGATGATGAGCGTGGCGGTCCTCGTCGCCATCTTCCTGCGCCTGTTCCTGTTCCGCACCCGGATCGGCACGGCGATGCGCGCCGTCGTCGACGATCCTGAGCTCACCGCGCTCAACGGCGCGGCGCCCGATCGCGTCGCCGCGGTCAGCTGGGCGCTCGGCGCGTCGCTGGCGGGACTCGCCGGCATCCTGCTGGCGCCGCTCGTGTCGCTCGACATCATCCTGCTGACGCTGCTCGTCATCAACGGTTACGCGGCGGCGATGGTCGGCCGCCTCAAGAGCCTGCCGCTCACCTTCGTCGGCGGCATCGCCCTCGGTCTCGCCGAAGCGCACACCATCGGCAACCTGCCCTCGAACATCCTCAACATCGTCAAGCCGGCGCTACCGATCATCTTCCTCTACGCCGTGCTGCTGATCCTGCCCCAGGCGCGTCTGCGCGTCGGGCGTGTGGTGACGACCCATCGCGCCCCGCGCGTCGCCTCGCTGCGCGAGTCGCTGCTCGGCGCCGCGGCGTTCATCGCCATCGCCGGAGTGCTCGCCCAGGTGCTGTCGCCCGTCGACCTGTTCACCGTCGGCCAGGGCGTGGTGTTCGCGCTCATCATGCTGTCGCTGGTGCTGCTGACCGGTTATGGCGGCCAGGTGTCGCTGGCGCAGATGACCTTCGTCGGCATCGGCGCGTTCGGGATGGGCAAGTTCTTCGGCGGCGGGTCGATCCTCGGGTTCCTGGCGGCCGCCGGCCTCGCCGGGTTGGCCGGTGCCTTGGCTGCACTGCCGGCGATCCGCTTGCAGGGCCTGTACCTGGCGCTGTCGACGCTCGCCTTCGCCCAGGGCATGAGCGCGCTGTTCTTCAAGAACCACAACGTGTTCGGCTACGGCGGCCGCCTCGCCGTCGGGCGCCCGTCGATCCTCGGGGTGTCGTTCCACGGCGACAAGGCGTTCTTCATGCTGGTGTGCGTCACGTTCGCGCTGGCCGGCATCGGCGTGCTGGCGTTGCGGCGCGGCAAATTCGGCCGGCGCGTCGTCGCCATGCGCGAGAGCCCCGCCGCGTGTGCCACCCTCGGTCTCAATCTGACTTTCACCAAGCTCGCCCTGTTCGCGTTGTCGTCGGCCATGGCCGGCCTGGCCGGCGCGTTCTACGGCGGCCTGCGCGGCCAGGTTGGCCTCAACGACTTCGACGTCCTCCAGAGCCTCGTGCTGCTGCTGCTGGTCTACGTCGCCGGCGTCAACACGGTGTCGGGCGCGCTGTTCGGCGGTCTTACCTTCGGGCTGTTCCCCAAGATCCAGCGGGCGCTGCCCGGCATCCCGAGCCTGTCGTTCCTCGGCGCCGGCCTCGGCGCCATCGCCCTCGGGCGCAACCCCAACGGCTGGACGTCGGAGGTGCGGCCGAACCTCGAGAAGGTGCGCGACAGCCTCCAGGGGTCGAAGGCGCAGCCGACCGCCGAGTTCGAAGTGGCGCCGACCAATGCTTGACGTCGCCGACGTCGACGTGCGCTTCGGCGTCCTCGCGGCGCTGAGCGCCGTCGACCTGACCGCCGAAGCCGGACGCGTCACCGGGCTGATCGGCCCGAACGGCGCCGGCAAGACGACGCTGTTCAACGTCATCACCGGCCTGCAAGCGCCGACACGGGGTCGCGTGATCATCGACGGCGAGGACGTCACCAAGCTCAAGCCGCACCACCGCGCCCGGCGCCGCGTCGGGCGCACGTTCCAGCGCCTCGAGGTGTTCGGCGCGTTGAGCGCGCGCGAGAACATCCTTGTGGCCGCCGAGATCCGCAACTCGTGGGACTCGGCCACCGAAGAGCCCGGCGCCGTGGCCGACGAGATCCTGGAGCGCGTCGGGTTGCGCGACGTCGCCGACGCGCCGGTCGACGCCATGCCCACCGGCATGGCGCGCCTCGTCGAGTTGGGCCGCGCCCTGGCGATCCGTCCGAAGCTGCTGCTGCTCGACGAGCCCGGCTCGGGTCTCGACCCGGACGAGACGGAGGGCCTCGGGGACCTGCTGCTCGAACTGGCGGTCGACGGCATGGCGATCCTGCTCGTCGAGCACGACGTCGAACTCGTCATGCGCATCTGCGAGGAGCTCTACGTGCTCGACTTCGGCCGCCTGATCGCCAACGGCACACCGGCGCAGGTGCAAGCCGACGGGGCCGTGCAGGCCGCCTATCTCGGACTGGACGTGCCGGTATGAGACGCGGCGCCCGGACCGTGCTGGCCGGCGTCGTGGCCGGACTGTTGAGCGCGGCGCTGTTCGTCGTCGACGCACCCCACGCCGGCGCCGAAGGTTTGCTCGGCTACGACATGTCGGCCGACGCCCGGGGCGTGCAGGTGTTCACCGTGATCCCCGACCAGCGCATCCAACCCGAACTCGACATCCCGCAGGCGAGCACGACGCAGCAGTCGGGGACGGGTTATGCCCTGGCGAGCAGTGCGTGGCCCGGCGCCACCGTCGCCAACGGCGGCACGCTGCTCGGCTTGCTGGTGCCCGGCTTCCCACCCGAGATCGCCGCGCTGCTCGTGGATCCCGTGCGCGCCGAAGCGCGCACCGGCCAGGACCCGCCCACGACCACCTACGACGTGCCGGGCATGACGATGCGCTCGCGGGCCGACAACACATCGGCCGAGTCCGAAGCCGGCGCCCAGGGCCTCTCGCTGTTGCCGGGCGCCGCCGAGAAGCTGACGACCAGTTCGAGCACGCGCGCCACCGACAGCGCCGCGGTGGCAACGGCGCGCAGCGTCGTGCAGAACCTCAACGTGGCCGGCGTGCTGCAGATCGACCAGGTGGTGAGCACGGCCAAGGCCACCAGCGACGGCACGACCGGTAGCGGCGAGGCGCACACGTCGATCGCCGGCGCCACGGTGATGGGACAGGGCGTCACCATCGACGAGAAGGGACTGCACTTCGGCTCGACCAACCAGCCGCTCGACGCCGCGCTGCAGAAGGTGGCGAAGCAGGCGCTGGCCTCGGCGGGGATCAGCGTCACCCTGGGCCCGGCGACGAAGGAGATCAACGGTGCCGCCGCGGTGCTGAGCGCCAACTCGCTCATCATCACGGTCACGCAGCAGGGTTACTCCGTCGGGTTCGTGCTCGGCGGGGCGCGCGCCGCGTCGGCTGCGTCGTCGAGCGACGACGCCGTCGGCGACCTTGTCGGCGGCGCCGACACCGGCGTGCTCGGCGACAACAGCAACCTGGACTACGCGCTCACCGGTGGGCCCGACCTGACCGCGCTCGGCGGCTTGGGTGACACGTCGGGCGGCGGGCGGCGCACCCCTGGTCCCGCGGTGAGCCTGCCCACCACGGCGGCCGCAGCGACGGGCAAGCCGGTGTCGGCCGCGGCGCTGGTGCTCGGCGCGCTCGCCGCGCTGCTGCTCGCCGTCGGCATGCGGCGATTGAACACCGCGGTGCTCGCCGACCCGACCGCCGAGATCGCCTGCACGCTGCCGGGGGAGGACGGGGCGTGACGACCGCGCCGGCCCTCGAACTGCGCGACGTGCGCGCCGCCTACGGCCGCATCGAAGTGCTCCACGGCGTGTCCTTCGCCGTACCCGCGGGCTGCGTGTTCGCGCTCCTCGGTCCCAACGGCGCCGGCAAGTCGACGATCCACAAGGTCGCCAGCGGGCGGCTCGAGCCGACGAGCGGCTGCGTGCACGTCGCCGGGATCCACGTCAACGGGGCCGAGCCCGAGCAGCTGGCCCGTGCCGGGGTGTGCACCATCCCCGAGGGGCGCGGGGTGTTCCCCAACCTCACGGTCAACGAGAACCTGCGCATGATGACCTACAAGGGCGGGCTGCGGCAGCGCGACGTCGAAGAGCGCGCCTTCACCCGGTTTCCGCGGCTGAAGGAACGGCGCAAGCAGTTGGCGGGCACGCTGTCGGGCGGTGAGCAGCAGATGCTGGCGATGGCGCGCGCCCTCGTGACCGAACCCTCGCTGCTGTTGCTCGACGAGATCTCGATCGGCCTGGCGCCGATCATCGTGGGGCAGCTGTACGACCTCGTGCGCCAGATCCGCGACGAGGGCATCTCGATCCTGCTGGTCGAGCAGTTCGCCCAGACGGCGCTCGCCGTCGCCGACTACGCCGCCGTCATGGCGCACGGCGTGGTGCTCAACGTCGGCGAGCCGAAGGACATCGCCGAAGAAGTTTCCGCCGCGTATCTCGGAGGGGCCGCATGACGACGACGACAGGGGACATCACCGTGGACACCGAGCGGGACCGACGGCTGGCGCGGGCGATCTCGTCGCTGCGCACGCGCACGCAGGCGACCGACGCAGCCCGGGTGCTGCTCATCATCGGGTCGATCGCCGCGCCGCTCGGGCTCGTGATGATCGTGCTCGGGTGGTGGGGCGCGTCGCACACGCCCAACGTGTACGAGCAGATTCCGTATTCGATCAGCGGCGGCATGCTCGGCCTCGGCTTCGTGTTCGCCGGTGGCTTCGCCTACTTCGCCTACTGGATGACCCAGCTGGTGCACGCCACGCGCCGCGACACGGCCGAGACCCGTGCGGTGCTCGAGCGCATCGAAGAGCTGCTGGCCCGCGGCGAACGACCGGACCTGGTGGCGCCCGTCGCCTACGTCACGACGTCGCGGGGCACGCTGTACCACCGTCCCGATTGCGCCAGCGTGAAGGGCCGCACCGGCCTCAAGCGCGTCGACCCCGCGACCACGACGCTCAAGCCGTGCGGGATGTGTAACCCCTAACCGCAGGTCAAGAGCCGAGCTGCTCCTCGCGCTGGCGCTGGGTGGAGTGCATCGGGTCGGTGTCGAACTGCGGGATGACGTACTTGCCGAACGTCTCCACCGCCTCGACGGCGATCTCGACGGGCATGGTGGAGCTGAGCATGCCGAAGGTGATCTGGTCGGCGCCGATGTCGGCGTAGTTCTGGACGCACTTCGCGCACTCGTCGGGGGTGCCGATCGTGGTCAGCCCGTTCTTGATCGACTGCTCCATCTGCTCGGGCGTGGCGTCGGGGATGAGCGCGGGCCACTCGGGAATGCCCGGTGGCTTGGGGAACGTGTCGAGATACCGGAATACGAGTGACGTGTGGTAGCCGCTGGTCATGTTGCAGGCGATGTCGCGCGCCTTCTGCCCGTCCTCCAAACACAGCATCTGCGACGTGACCATCACGTTGTTGTTGACGTACTCGCCGACGGGCTCGGCGTTCTTGATCTCACGCTTGTACGTCTCGATGAGCGGGGCGAGCGTCTTGGGGGAGCCGGTGGTGAAGCACAGCACGCCGAGGCCCATCTGCGCCGCCTTCTCGAAGGTCGACGGGCTGCCGGCGGCGACCCACATCGGCGGGTGCGGCTTGGTGTAGGGCTTGGGCAGCACGTTGCGTTCCGGCATCGAGAAGAACTTGCCGTCGAACGAGTACGGCTCGTCGCGCCACATCTTCTTGAACTCGGGGATGACCTCGTCGAACATCTCGCGGGTCAGCTCAGGGTCGTCGATGCCGAAGCCCTTCTGCTCGGTCGAGCTCGAACCGCGGCCCATGCCGAACTCGAAACGACCGCCGCTGAGGTGGTCGAGCATCGCCACCTTCTCGGCGACGCGCGCCGGCGCGCTCACCGGCGGCGTGATGTTGAAGATGCCGCTGCCGATGTGGATGCGGTTGGTGACGCCGGCCACGTAGGCGAGGAACGCCTCGTTGGCCGACAGGTGCGAGTACTCGGTGAGGAAGTGGTGCTCGGTCGCCCACGTGTACTTGAACCCGGATCGGTCGGCCGCCTTCACCCACTCGATCTCGTCCATCAGCCGGTTGTGCTCGGCGTTGACGGGGTCCTTGTCCTTCAGGACCTGGGGCAGGTAGAGGCTGTTGAAAATCCCGAATTCCACCATCGGCAAAACTGTAACACGTTCTATTTTATGGCGACAGGGGCAACCGGGGCTCCGAGGCCACCGACGAAGGGCTCGGGGGTGGCGCCGAGGAAGAACGCGTAGACGCCGTCGCGCGCGCAGTCGACGGCGAGCGCCTCGAGGTCCCAGTTCTGTCCCTGCGTGAGACCCATCTCGACGATGTCGAGCAGGTGGACGGGCAGCAGGAAATCGGGGTCGTCGCCGGGAAACGCCTCGAAGACCAACGTGTCGGTGGCGGCCGCCGCAATGTCGTGGGCGTGGAACCACTCGACGCAGTGGATCGACGGGCCGGGGCTCGGGTGCGTGTAGCCGACCTTGTCACCGGCGTGGAGGAGCTGCATCTGGCCGGTGCGGATGAGCACGATGTCGCCGGGCTCGACGGTGACCCGTGCGAGTTCGGCGGCGGCGTCGAGATCAGCGCCGGTGATCGAGTAGCCCGGTTCGAGGCGGTCGACGCCGTTTGCCCGCGCCACGTCGAGCAGCACGCCGCGGCCGACGAGGGCGCCGATCTTGTCGATGCCGCCCTTCGCCGCGCCGCGCTCGTCGATCGTCGCCGGGTCGTAGCCGTTGTAGAGGCGCCCGTCGTAGGACACGTGGGCGAGCGAGTCCCAGTGCGTGCCGGCTTGGAGTCCCATGGTGACGGCGTCGTCGCTCGAACAGAACATCGTCGGGTCGCCGAAGGATGGTTCGTTGATCATGTGCATCGTGCGCGTCGGGTTGACGCGCCCGGGGATGAAGCCGAGCTGCGGCCCGTCCTCCGACAGCGCGATGGCGAGGGGGAAGGCTTTGCCGGTCTTGACCAGCGCGGCGGCGCGGCGGCGCACGTCGTCGGTGATCAGGTTCAGGGTGCCGCGTTCGTCGTCGTCGCCCCACCGCCCCCAGTTGTTGACCTTGGCCGCCAGGGCGCGGAACGACTCGGGGACCGGCATGCGCGTCAAACTACGGCGTGGCCGAACCCAATGTCGTGGTGCACCACGTCGACGTGCCGGACGATCCCTTGCCGATCGAGGCGTGGACCGACGACGAGATCGCGGCGCGCTACGACGTGCCGGCGCGCGGCGCCCTGCGCGCGCTGCAGGAAGGCCGCGCCGACGGCGTGCGCCGTGTCGTGTTCGTGCTGCCGGCGACGGTTGGGCCGGCGAGCGAGACGGTGCGGATCCTGGCGCTGAGCGCGGCGCGGCAGTGGGCCGACGAAGGCGTCACGGTCAACTGCATCGTCGGCGATGCCGCGCCGGCCGTCGTCGAGTTCCTCAGCAGCGGCGCCGTGACGGGCAAGACGCTGTGAGCGTCGCGCTCGTCACCGGCGCAGGCCGGGGCGTCGGTCGCGGGTGTGCGCTGGGACTCGGGGCCGCCGGCCACGCCGTCGTGGTGGCGTCGCGGACCGCCGACAACGGCGAGCCCGTCGCCGAGGAGATCCGCGCCGCGGGCGGCCGGGCGATCTGCGTGCCAACCGACGTGCTGTCGCGCGACGCGATCTTCGCCGCGGTGGCGCGGGGCGTCGACGAGTTCGGCGGGCTCGACGTGATGGTGCACAACGCCTTCACCGGCACCGGCCGTCCATACCGCGTCGAGGACGCGGGCGATGACGAGTGGGAGCGGACGTCGCGCTCGGCGGTGTGGGCGTCGATCTGGTGTGCGCAGGCGGCATCGGCACATCTCAAGGCGAGCGAGTGCGGCCGGTTGATCCTCGTGAGTTCCGCGGCGGGCATCGAAGGCAGCGATTCGTTGCCGCTGTACGCGGCGGTGAAGGCCGGCCAGCGCGGGCTCGCGATGTCACTGGCGCGCGAGTGGGGACCCGACGGCGTCACCGTCAACTGCATCGCGCCCCTCGCCGCCACCGACGCGCTGTCCTACGCCTTCCACAAAAACCCCGACCTCAAGCCGTTCCTCGAATCCCGCGTCGCGCTCGGCCGCCTCGGCGACCCCGAGCGCGATATCGGCCCCGTCCTCGCGTTCCTCGCATCGGAAGCCGCCGGCTACATCACCGGCCAGACGATCGTCTGCGACGGCGGCAACTACATCGCCTGACGCGCTCCGCTACACCGCCACCGGGTCGAGGTTGTGCGCGTTCTTCGAGCCACATGAGGCCTTCGATGGCGGTGGCGTAGTCGGGGTGGTGGCCGTCCCAGTTCGGTAGTGGGGTGTCGGGTGTGATCGGTCGGCCTGACGCACCGGTTGCAGGGATGGTGCCGGTGGGTGTGGCGGGTGTGGGGGCGGCGATGAGTTCGATGCCGTCGGGGTTGAAGAACCGGAACGTTTGGCGGGGGCCTTTCTTGACGGTGAAGCCGCGGTGGTGGATGGCGTTGTGGTGGAAGCGGCACAGCAGGAGGAGGTTGTCGATGTCGGTGCGGCCGCCGTGTTCCCATTCTTCGAGGTGGTGGGCGTCGACGAA
>DASZWD010000023.1 GCA_035546775.1 Acidimicrobiales bacterium | reverse complement strand
GCGGATCGGTGTGATGGTCGGCCCCGAGCGCGGGCGCTACGCAACCAAGGTCGAACGGCTGCGCCGCGACGCCCGCTGGGCGGAAGGCGCGGGCTTCTCCACGATCTGGGTGCCTCAGATCCCCGACGAGTTCGACGCCCTCACGGCCGCCACGGTGATGGGCATCGAGACGACCCGCATCGAGATCGGCACCGCCGTCGTGCCGATCCAGCCGCGCCATCCGATCGCGCTGGCGCAGCAGGCGCTGTCGACCCAGGCCGTGCTCGGCGGGCGCCTGGCGCTCGGCCTCGGCGTCTCCCACCACTGGATCGTCGAGGAGATGCTCGGCCTTTCTTACGAGGCGCCGGTGGCCACGCTGCGCGACTATCTCGAGGTGCTGGCACCGGCGCTGGCCGGGCCGGGCACGGTCGACGTCGAAAACGCCCACTACCGGGTGCACAACCCGCTGGCGATCACCGACATCACGCCGACGCCGGTGCTCCTGGCCGCTCTGGGTCCGGTGATGTTGCGCCTCGCCGGCGAGCGTACCGACGGGACGATTCTGTGGATGGCCGACGAGCGCGCCATCGAGTCGCACGTCGCCCCCACGATCAACGCCGCGGCCGCCGCCGCCGGGCGCCCGGCGCCGCGCATCGTCGCCGGCGTCCCCGTGTGCGTGTGCGGCGACGACGAGGTCGACGTCGCCGTCGAGCGCACCAACCGCATCCTGTCCGAGGCCGAGGTGTCGCCGAACTACCAGCGACTGCTCGACCGGGGCGACGCTCGGGCGGTCGGCGACCTGCTGGCGGCGGGCAGCGAGGCGACCGTCGAGAAGCGCCTGCGGTCCTTCGCCGACGCCGGAGTGACGGACTTGTCGATCCGCATCGTCCCGATCGGCAACAATCGCGACGAACTTCTGACGTCGCGTCAGAAAACCGTCGAGTACCTCACGTCGCTCGGCGGCCAGCTGTAGCAATCGCAATTGAAATTGGCCTCTACTAAAGCGATAATGGCATTCTCATTTGAGGGGGAATCATGCCGCTCGACATCCCGGTCTTCGACGCCGACAACCACCTGTACGAGAACCGTGACTCACTGACGAAGTTCCTCCCTGACAAGTACAAGGGCGTCATCGACTACGTCGAGCAGAAGGGCCGCACGAAGATCGTCGTGCGCAACCAGATCAGCCAGTACATCCCCAACCCGACGTTCGACGTCGTGGCCCGCCCCGGCGCGCAGGAGGAGTACTTCCGCAAGGGCAATCCGGAGGGCAAGAGCCGCCGCGAGATCTTCGGCGAGCCGATCAAGGCGATCCCGGCGTTCCGCGAGCCCGCACCCCGTCTCGAACTCATGAACGAGCAGGGCCTCGACCGCGTCCTGTTGTTCCCGACCCTGGCGTCGCTGATCGAGGAGCGGATGCGCGACGACCCGGAGATGACCCACGCCGTCATCCACGCGCTCAACCAGTGGATCTACGAGACGTGGCAGTTCGACTACGAGGAGCGCATCTTCGCCAACCCGATCATCACCTTCCCGATCGTGGAGAAGGCGATCGAGGAACTCGAATGGGTCGTGGCGCGCGGCGCCCGCTCGGTGCTGGTGCGTCCGGCGCCGGCGTGGGGTTATCGCGGGCCCCGCTCGTTCGCGCTGCCCGAGTTCGACCCGTTCTGGGAGAAGGTCGTCGAGCACGACGTCCTCGTGGCCGTCCACGCGTCCGACAGCGGGTATGACCGCTACCAGAACGAGTGGTGCGGCGGCGACACGGAGTTCCTGCCGTTCCAGCCCCAGGCCTTCCGCCTGCTGTCGCAGTGGCGCCCGGTCGAAGACGCCATCTCGTCGCTCATCTGCCATGGCGCGCTGTCGCGCCATCCCAAGCTGAAGATCGCCGTCATCGAGAACGGCAGCGCCTGGGTGGCGCCGCTGCTCAAGAACCTGGCCGACATCTACAAGAAGATGCCGCAGGACTTCATGGAGCGACCGATCGACGTCGTACGGCGCAACATCTACATCAGCCCGTTCTGGGAAGAGGACCCCGCCGTGCTCGCCGACATGATCGGCGAAGACCACGTGCTGTTCGGCTCCGACTTCCCGCACCCCGAGGGCCTCGCCGACCCGACGACGTTCGCCGACGACCTGCACGGCCTCTCCGACGAGGTCGTCGCCAAGATCATGGGCGGCAACCTGGCGCGGCTGATGAACGTCGAGGCCAAAGTCCTGCGTTGAGCATCCCGGAGCTGCTCGCCGCCACCGATCCCGCGCTGATCGCGGTCGTCGATGGTGACGTCACGTTGACCTACGGCGAGCTGCGCAACGCGGCGCGCCGCGTTGGGGCAACGTTCGGCGGCGGCGAGCGCGTCGCCATCTGGGCGCCGAACTGCTGGCAGTGGATCGTGGCGGTCCTCGGCATCTGGGAAGCCGGCGCCACGCTCGTGCCGATCAACACCCGCTTCAAGGGCGCAGAGGCGGAGGTCATCCTGCAGCGCAGCGGCGCGTCGACGTTGCTCACCGTGCGCGACTTCCTCGGCGTCGACTACGCGTCGATGGTCGACGCGCCCGGCCTGCGCGTGATCGACCTCGACGGCTTGCCCGAGGCGGAACCCGTCGACGTGAAGGTCACCGACGACGACGTGTCCGACATCCTGTTCACGTCGGGCACCACGGGTGTGCCGAAGGGCGTCGTGATGACGCACGGCCGCACGCTGACCGTGGCGCGCGACTGGGTGGCGATGACCGGCCTGCGCGCCGGCGACCGCTACCTCATGGTCAACCCGTACTTCCACATGTTCGGACTGAAGGCCGGCATCCTCGCGTGCGTTGCCGCGGGCGCCACCATGTATCCCGAGGCGGTGTTCGACGCCGGACGCGCCCTGCAACGCGTACAGGACGCGCGCATCACGGTGTTCCCCGGGGCGCCCACGCTGTACGAGTCGCTGCTCGACCACCCCGACCGCGACACCTACGACCTGTCGTCGCTGCGCGTCGCGGTAACGGGCGCCGCCGACATCCCCGTCACGCTGATCGAACGCGTACGCACCGAGTTGCCCTTCGAACTGGTGGTGACGGGCTACGGCCTCACCGAAGCCGGCACGGTGAGTGCGACGTCGGCTGACGACGACGCCACCACCGTCGCCACGACCGTCGGCCGGGCACGGCCGGGTTACGAGATGCGCATCGACGGCCACGAGCCCGTCGGCGAAGTCCTCGTGCGCTCGGCGACGGTGATGCGCGAGTACCTCGACGATCCGGAAGCGACCGCGGCGGCCATCGACGCTGACGGGTGGCTCCACACCGGAGACCTCGGCACGATCGGCGACGACGGTTGCCTGCGCATCGTCGGGCGCAGCAAGGACATGTTCATCGTCGGCGGCTTCAACGCCTACCCGGCCGAAATCGAGAACCTGCTGCTGCGCCACGCCGGCGTGGCGCAGGCGGCGGTCATCGGCGTGCCCGACGAGCGCCTGGGCGAGGTCGGCATGGCGTTCGTGGTCGGCGACGTCGACCCGGACGAGTTGGTGGCGTGGGCCAAGGAGAACATGGCCAACTACAAGGTACCGCGCCGCGTCGAGGTCGTCGCCGCCCTGCCGGTGAACGCGACCGGCAAAGTCGTGAAGGACGAACTGCGCGCCATGGTCACGCGGTGATCCACGACTCGCTCGTGCGCGCCGAGCCGTCGCGCGTGTTCCTGCGCGTCGGCGACGGCGCCTTGACCTTCGGCGACGTCAACGCGCTGAGCGACGCGTACGCCGTCGCACTCGACGTCGCCCCCGGCGAGCGCGTCGCCCTGCAACTCACCAACCGGCCGGAGTTCTTCGCCCTCGTGACCGCCATCACGAAGTCGGGCGGCGCCGCCGTGCTCCTGTCCCCTGCATGGAAGGAACGCGAGGTCGCCCACGCGCTGGCGATCACCGGCGCCCCCCGCCTCATCACCGACACCACCCTGCCTTCTGTGAAGGAATTTCCGTCTCCTGCACGGCAAAGCCTTCACAGAAGTGAGGGGGGTAGTGAGGACGACGACGCGATCCTCGTGTTCAGTTCGGGCACGACGGGATTGCCCAAGGCGGTGCGGCACACGCACCGGAGCCTCGGCGCGGCGACGCAGCATTGGGTGACGGCGCTCGGCCTCGGCGCCGACGACCGCTTCCAGGTGGCGACTCCCCCCTCGCACATCCTGGGTCTGCTCAATCTGCTCGCCGCCGCCGAGGCCGGCGTGACCGTGCGCCTGCATCCCCGCTTCGACCTCGACGAGTGCCTGCGCCGCATCGAGACCGACCGCCTGACGCTCGAGATGGCCGTGGCCCCGATCGCGCTGGCGATGGCGAACCACCCGTCGATCGAGGACTACGACCTGTCGTCGCTGCGCTACATCATGTGGGGCGCGACTCCGGTGACCGAGAGCGTCGCCGAAACCGTCACCAAGCGCACCGGCGTCGGCTTCCTGCCGGCCTACGGCGCCAGCGAGTTTCCGGTGCTGGCGTGCAATCCGGTCGCCGACCCGCTGGCATGGCGCCTCGACTCGGCGGGCCTGCCGCCGCGCGACGTCGAGTTGCGCGTCGTCGACCTCGACACCCGCGCCGTGCTCGCCCCTGGCGGCGTCGGCGAGATCCAGGCGCGGGGCCCGTCGGTGATGGCCGGCTACCTCCCCGAAGACGCGAACGCCGAGGGCTTCGAGGACGGGTGGTACCGCACGGGCGACGTCGGCTGGATCGAAGACGACGGCTGGGTGCACCTGACGGATCGCTCGAAGGAGATGATCAAGGTGTCGGGTTTCCAGGTGGCGCCCGCGGAAATCGAAGCCGTCCTGCACGGCCATCCCGCGGTGCTCGACTGCGCGGTGTTCGGGTTGCCCGACGAACAGAAGGGCGAGGTGCCCGTCGCCGTCGTGCAGACCGACGGCACGGTAACGCCCGGCGCGCTGCAGCAACTGGTCGCCGACTCGCTGGCGACTTACAAGCAGGTGCGCCACGTGGTCGTGGTCGACGACATCCCGCGCCTGCCGTCGGGCAAGGTATTGCGCCGCACGCTGCGCGACGAGTGGACGCCGAAGCTCACCGCGTAATGGACGTCCGCCTCTCCCCCGAGCAGCACGCCCTGCAGGACGCCGCCACCAAGTTGGCGCTCGACCTCGGGCCACGCACCGTGCGCGACCTCGACGACGCCGAGCGCCGCGCCAAGCTCGACGCCGCGGTGGCCGCCGCGGGTTGGCGCGACTTGCTCGCCGACGCGTCGGTCGTCGAAGCGGCGCTCGTCACCGAAGTCTTCGGCCGTCACCTCGTCGACGTTCCGCTGATCGAGACGACCGACCTCACCGTCGGCCTCGCGCTGACGTCGGCCGACCTCGTCGGCATCATGCAGGGGGCGACGGATCTCGCCGTCAACTACGCGCGCGAGCGCCGGCAGTACGGCCAACCGGTCGGCGCCTTTCAAGCGGTGCAGCACCTACTCGCCGACGCGGCGGTCGTGACCGAAGGCGCCCGCAGCATCACGCTGCACGCGGCGTGGGCCGCCGACGCGCTCGACGGGGCCGATGCGCTCGCGGCCGCGGCGGCGGCCAAGGCCTACTGCGCGCGTGCGGCCCGCGACGTGTGCGAGACGTGCATTCAAGTGCACGGCGGGATCGGCAACACGTGGGAGTGCCTGGCCCACGTCTACCTGCGCCGCGCCCTCGCCTCGATCGACGCCTTCGGTGGCGTCGGGCCCAACCTCGAACGGGTACTGGCGCATGGACTTCGCTGACTCCCCCGACGAAGCGGCGTTCCGGGCGCGACTGCGCGACTGGTTGCGCGACAACAACCCCGGCCTTCCCCCGTCGTCGACCGACGATGCCTACTGGGCCGGTCAGGCGGCGTGGCATCAGTCCCTGTACGCCGCCGGCTTCTTCGGCGTGTCGTGGCCCAAGGCGATCGGCGGCCACGAACTGCCGGCGGTGTACGACACGATCGTCGACGACGAGCTGGCCGCCGCCGGCGCGCCCCCGCGCCCGAGCGTCGGCTATCTGGTGCACGGCATGCTGCATCACGCCAGTCCCGAGCTGCAGGCGCGCTTCATTCCCGGCATCGTGAGCGGGCAGGAACGCTGGTGCCAGGGCTTCAGCGAACCCGACGCCGGCTCCGACCTCGCGTCGCTGCGCACTCGCGCCGAGCGCGACGGCGACGACTACGTCATCACCGGTCACAAAGTGTGGACGAGCAACTCCGACGTGGCGCAATGGTGCCTGCTCCTGGCGCGCACCGAACCCGACGCGCCGAAGCACAAGGGCATCTCGGCGTTCGTCGTCGACATGCACCAACCCGGGATCGAGCAGCGCCCGCTGAAGATGATCAACGGCATCACCAAGGAGTTCGGCGAAGTGATCTTCGACGGCGCCCGCGTGCCGTCGGCCAACATGATCGGCGCGCCCGGCGACGGGTGGCGTATGGCGATGACCATCGTGAGCCATGAGCGCGAACCCCAAGAACTCGGCTTCGCCGGCCGGTACCGCAAGACGGTGAAGGGGCTGCTCGAACGCGTGCGCGCCAAGCCCGGCGACTTCGACGCCGAAGCGCGCCGCGACCTGGCGTGGGCGATGGTCGAGGCAGAGATGCTGCGCACGCACGTGTGCCGCCGTCTGTCCGACCGCTTGGACGGTGTCACCCACGGCTCGGAAGGATCGATCGACAAGTTGCTGATGACGGCCACCGAGCAGACCGTCGGGCACGCCGCGCTCAGCGTCGGGCGCGACGACACGTCGTTGAAGACCTACCTGTACTCGCGCGCGCAGTCGGTCATGGGCGGCACGTCGCAGATCCAGCGCAACCTGGTCGCCACTCGCATCCTGGGACTGCCCACCGAATGAACTTCGACCTCTCCGAAGAACTCGTCGAACTCCAGCGCATCGCCCGCGACGTCGCCGAACGCGAGTGCCCGGCCTCACTGGTGCGCGGCGTCGTCGAAGCCGACAAGGACGTCGGCGAGTTGTGGAACACGCTCGTGCGCCTCGAGTGGCCCGGCCTCACCGTCGACGTCGACGACGGCGGCTCGGGCGCCACCACTGTCGAACTCGCCGTCATCCTCGAACAGCTGGGCTGGGCGGCCGACCCGTCGCCGTTCACCGCGACCACGACGCAGTACCTGCCGCTGGTGCGCGCCGACCACGAGTTGGCCCGCGACGTCTGCGGCGGTGCCACCGGCGCCGCGATCTACGACGGCTTCACCCTCGACGACGGGTTGCTGCACGGCGCGGCGCGCCACGTTCGCGACGGCGACCGCGCTGACCGCATCGCCATCGTCGTGGGTGACCGCGTCGCCGTCGTCGATCGCAGCGACCTCGACGTCGAGCGCCAACCGACGGTCGACCGCAGCCTGCATCTGGCCACGGTGCGCGCCGACGGTGTCCGTCCCGCGCGCGTGGCCGACGGCGTCGACGTCGACCGGGCGCGCAACGTCGCGTTGCTCGGTTTGTCGTGCGGCATCGTGGGCGCGTCGCAGCGCATCTTCGAACTCGTCGTCGACCACGTCCGCCACCGCCACCAGTTCGGCGTGCCGATCGGCTCGTTCCAAGCGGTCAAGCACATGGTGGTCGACGTGTACGTCGCCATCGAGCGGGCCCGCGCACTGTGCCAGTACGCGGCGATGGCGATCGCCGAGGACGACGACCGCCAGACGATCGCGTCGGCGATGGCGAAGGCCGCGGCGGGCGACGCCCAGCGCATCGCCGCCCAGCACGGCGTGCAGTTGTTCGGCGCGCTCGGCTTCACGTGGGAGAACGACCTCCAGCTCTACGTCAAGCGCGCCAAGTCGTCGGAGATCCTGCTCGGCAGCGGGCACTCGCACCGCCAGCGCGTCGCCCGCATGGTGCTGGCCGACCCGCACGCGGCGCGGCTGACCCTCGACCTCGACCCGAGCGCCCAGGCCTTCCGCGACGAACTGGAGGCGTGGCTCGACGCCAACACGCCCGACGTCAGCGAGACGACCGAGCGCTCGCGTTCGAGCTCGCACATCCCGGAGTGGGCGCGCCGGTTCCAGCGCGCCATGTTCGATGCCGGCTGGCTGCTGCCGGGCAACCCGCCCGAGTTCGGTGGCCGCAACGCCAGCCTGATCGAGCAGTTCGTGCACCAGGAAGTCCTCGGCGACCGGCGTATCTACCAGAGCTTCAACCCGCAGGGCCTGTCGATCATCGTGCCGTCGCTGCTCGCCTTCGGCACCGTCGAGCAGAAGCGCAAGTGGGCGGTGCCGATCATGCGCGCCGAGATCACGGCGTCGCTCGGCATGAGCGAACCCGACGCCGGCTCCGACCTCGCCGGTCTGCGCACCCGCGCCGCCCTCGACGCCAATGATGGCGATGGGCAGTTCGTCGTCAACGGCCAGAAGGTGTGGACGTCGGGGGCCCACGACGCGGATGTCATCTTCGCCTTCGTGCGCACCGACCCCGACGCGCCCAAGCACAAGGGCATCAGCGCGCTCGTCATCCCCACCGACACCCCCGGCGTCACCCGTCGACCGTTCGGCTCGATGCTCGACGAAGGCGAGCCCGACTTCAACGAAGTGTTCTTCGACGACGCCGTCGTTCCCGCCGAGAACCTGGTGGGAAAGCTGCACGACGGCTGGCGCGTCGCCACCGAGTCGCTCGGCCACGAGCGGGCGATGCTGTGGCTCGGCTACGTCGAACGACTCGACGACCTCTTGCAGTACGGCGGCCGCGAGATCCGCCACCACGACCTCACCGAGGACAGCTACACGCTGGAGTGGTACGCGCAGCTCGCCATCGACACCGAAGCGCTGCGCTTCCTCGGCTACCGCACGCTGGCGGCCGCCGCGCAGGGCGTCGAGACGCAGCAGCAGTCGAGCCTCAAGCTGATGGGGTCGGAGGCATCGCAACGCACGACGCTGCACGTGCTCGAAACCGTCGGCGCCGACGCCCTCGACCCGCACGTGCGCAGCGCGCCCTTCGAGCCGTTCAACCTCGACGTGTGGACCGACAACTGGTTCAACCTCTACCTGCGGTCCTTCAGCGGCACCATCGCCGGGGGCACCTCA
>DASZWD010000022.1 GCA_035546775.1 Acidimicrobiales bacterium | reverse complement strand
GTTGCGACCGCGGCGCCGAACTCGGCGCGGAAGACCTCCTCGATCACTCGGCGGGCGGCCCGTCCTGGAACGGGCGGATCTCGACGGGCTGGCGGCAGGCGACGGTGGCTTCCTTGGCCAGCGCCAGCGCCTCGTCGAGGTCGGCGGCTTCGATGATCCAGAAGCCGCCGAGGTTCTCCTTGACCTCGGCGAACGGGCCGTCGGTGACCACGACGTCACCGTCGCCCGTCGCCCGCACGACGGTGGCCGAGTCGGGCGTGTGCAGGCCGCCGGCGAACACGAAGTGGCCGGTCTCGATCAGCTTGTCGTTGAACTTGCCGGTGTCCTCGAACGCGCCGGTGGCCTCGTAGGCCTTCGTCTCGGCCTCCGTCATCGGGGCGTGCCACACGGACATCAGGTACTGGGTCATTTGGGGGGTCCTCCTCGGGATTGTTTCTATCCCTACGAGCGGGGTCGGACCCAGAGGACACCCGCCCCGCGGCTTCTTCTGAGGTTTTTCCGGCCTACGCGGCCACAACTCTGAGAAGAAGCTCGCGAATCTGATCGATCACCCATTCTGGGCGCTCAAAGATGTCGGTCCACGTGACGCGGACGAAGGCGAAACCGACGGCCTCGAGCGCGGCCTGGCGCCGTCGGTCGCTGGCCTGCTGAGACGCGGTGGAGTGCCACCTCCGGCTGTCGGCCTCGATGGCGCCCTTTTGTGCGAGGTAGCACAAGTCGATCTCGCGTCGCTCGCCGTTGCCGTCGACCACCTCGACGTTGCGCTGCGGCAGCGGCAGATCGCTGGCGCGGATGAGGTCGACCAGTTCGAGTTCAAGGACACTCCGACTCGGCTTGCCGTTCGGACGGTGATCCATCACGAACCGCAGCAGCGCCACGCCCCGCACACCGCGGCGCGAGTTGCGGCCGATCGTCTGCCAGATCTTGCGCTCCGTCGTGCGGCGTGAGAGCAGCGCCGACTCGACCGCAACCTCGACTTGGCGACGGTTGCGCGACGACGCCGCGAAACCGAGCAACGCGTCCTCGATCGCGACGACGCGCACGCCGTCGCGCACGCGGACGGAAATCGGCCGCGACGGGTGATGTATCACCACGCCCCGCGGTGCGGGTCCGCCGGCAGGTCCGGCGACAACGAGTTCGACGCGGTCGTCCTCGGGCCCGTCCACGCCCCACCAGGTCAAGGCGCTGCCCGCGTCGAGCGCGACGACGTCGCCGCCGGCCAGCTGCGCGGCGCGCGCGACTTGACGCCACGTCGCAGGTCCCGGCGACAGCAGGTAGACGCCGCGCTGGAGCTGCACCCAGTGCCGGTGGCCGATCATCGTGGCGATTCGCTCGTCGCTGAAGCCCAGCTTCGAGAGCTGCGCTCGCGTCGCGACGTGGTCCTGGTCGATCGCCAACTCGGCGAGGCCTGCGTAGTCGGGTGCTCTTCGCACGGCCCAAGAATGGCGAGGGGGTGTAACACCGACCGTTCTTCTGAGAGTTGTCCGTCTCAGGCCGGCACAACTCTGAGAAGAAGGTGGGGTCAGCCGTAAAACATCCGAAATCCGAGTTGCTTCACGAGCGCCGGCTGGTTTCGCTTCATGTAGCGCTCGACCGCGTCCATGCGCTGGTAATGGGTGAGGGCGTCGAAGAGGACGAGGTCGAAGGCGGCCGACACCATCCAGTCGACGTCCTGCTCCTTGAACCCGATGACGCAGCGCGCCTTGGTGCGGCGACGGAATTGCTCGACCTCGGTCGCCTTCACACCGAGGACGCCGCACGAACCGAAGTACAGCGTCTTACCGGTGCACTGGCCGGCGAGAACGGCGCCCATCTGGTCGAGGGTGATGTAGCGCCGGCCGATGAGGAGCCGACCGGGTACGCCGTGGAAGCCGAAGTAGCCGAGCGAGAACCGTTCGTACTGGCGCTGCGGCCACTTCGACACCGTCGACTCGAGCTCGGGGATCGACGAGATGCGCCAGTGCAAGAAGCGGACCTTCTTGTGCTCTTCGAGCAACTCCAGCAACGGCTTGACGCTCGCCTGATCAGTCAGCCGCGGCGACCACAAACCTTCGAGACAGAAGATCCCAGGCACCGGCCGACGAGGCATGCGGGATTCTTAACGCGGTAACCCTGAACACCCCAAGGCCGCAGGGGCGACTGGCTCGCCCCGGAGGCACGCCGGACGGTCGGAAACCGCGACCGCCCTGCTCGGCGCGTGCCATCGGAGTGCGGCCGGAACGCGCACACCCGCCTCAGAACGCGATACCGCGCGGGGTCGATCGTGGTTGCGCCGGCACTTCGTCTGAACGCTGGCAGTCCTCGTCTCGTTCTTGGAGCGAGGGTTCGCCCTTATTGGGCAATGGGTCGAGTTGATGGAGCGCTCGGCCGCCGCGAAATGTATCGAGAACCACAGAGAAATGCGTGGACCTACCTACATCGGTGACACATACGCGTACGGGTGGGAGAGTGGCAACGGCCTCGATAACACCGGCGTCAGCGTCCAGCGATACGACATCAACATCGCCGCCGGCAACCCGATCTGCAACGGCAACTTCACTGGCAACCTTGTGGCCCAGAACCAGTTCGTCAACTTCGACCCATACAACTGGATTGTGATGGGGACCCTTCACAAGTCCTCGAGCTGCAAGTACTGGTTCTCGGCCTACATGGCAAACGGCTTCTTTACGTTCATCACATCGAACGGCCCTCACGGGTATGCGCAGCACACCTTCCAAATAATCCGCAGTGGCACCGGCAACTCGTGGCAGTTCTACGTCGATATCACCAAAATTTGGGACTGGCCAATCTTCCTTCAGTACGCGGGCCATAGTGTCCAAGCGGGACTGGAGTCCTTCAGCGGCGGTATCGTCATCGGGCAGACGGGCTTCTACTCGCTGAAGTTCAACCACGCCGGCCCGTGGTACGACTGGTCTGGTCAGGATGGCATCCTCTTACAGGAACCCACGACGACCGAGGACGAATTGTGCGGAGGCTGGAACAGCCCCACCCACTTCCACGCGGCGGAAAACGCAACTTGCTGAGCAGGAGGCAACATGAGATTCGTACGTTCCTTAGGAGTCGTGGCTGCAGTCTGCGTCGCAGTTCCGGCAAGCGCATGCGGAAGTCAGCCAACAAAGGTCAACGCCGCGGCGCAAAACACAGCCGCACCCGCGACAGTCACAGGCGACTCCGGCGCCATTTCAGCTTGCAATTCCCGCGATGACTACCAGAACACCTCGCTCGTCGCCGCGTACACGGTGACAATCGGAGAGATAGAGCGTTGGCACCAGTCCAAATTGCCTGCAGGCTTTGGCCACGCCGAACCGGCGTTCGCCGACCAAATGGTGCAGACGACGCCAGTATCGGCGTGTTTCCTTGACGGACAGCTGCAGATTCCTACTCCCGGCGGCCCGAACGACCCAAAGACGCCAAACCGTGCAATCGTCATTATCGGACCGGACGGGCACGCACACCTGTATGTCGCAGGCTTTCACGGACGTAGCGACGCGCCGGAACTCAGCGCCGACCGCCCAGTCGCTCCGGCGAGTTAGCGAGCGCACACACCGAGATCTGCAGGCCGTTCTAACCACAGCCAAGCAAGCCAAGACGCCGTTCACGGCGAGATCGACGACGCTGCGGCAAAAGCGAGCGAACGTTTGTCGCCTGCGAGGCGAGGGCTTACGCGTAATTGGCGGCGCGGGCGGGGGTTTCGTCGGCGACGGCGGTGGCGGCGAGCCGGTCGCGCCACGCCGAGCGGGTGGCGATGGCGGCGGCGTAGGACGCCTTGCGACGGGCGACGCGGCCGCGGCAGGCCGCCGCGTCTTCCTCGGCGTCGTCGTTGCCGGTGAACTGAGCGGCGATGCCGTCACGCAGCATCTCGAGCGCCTCGGTGCGCAGCTGGGAGATGCGCGACACGGAGATGCCGAGTTCGTCGGCGACTTCCTGCGCCGGCACGTCTTCGAGGTAGGTCTTCTGCACGACGATCGAGTGCTTCGGCGGCAGGGCGGCAACGGCGTCGCGCAGGTAGCCGTGCATTTCACGAATCTCGAGCGCCTCGGACGGGTCGACGAGCGTGTTGTCGCACAGGGAGTCGGACATGCCGAACTCCTCGCCGAGGCCGTCGCCGACGGGAGCGTCGAGCGAGAGCAGCAGCGCACGCGAGGCGCGGGCCTCGATGTTGTGCAGCTCGTTGCTGCTGATGCCGAGAACTTCCGAGAGCGCCTCGTTGGAGGGCAGGCCGCCGCTGGCGCCGGCCATCTCCGTGCGGGCCTTCTCGACGCGGCGGGCGTCTTCACGCACCGAGCGCGGAGCCCAGTCCATCTTGCGGACGAAGTCGAGGATGGCGCCGCGGATGCGGTGACCGGCGAAGTGCCGGAACGGAACGCCGCGGCCCTCTTCGTAGCGGTAGGCCGCTTCGACGAGGCCGACGGTGCCGGCCGAGGTGAGTTCGCCGAGGTCGACGTGGCGGGGGAACTGCACCGCCACCTGGTTGACCACATGGCCCACCAGTGGCAGGTATTCCTCAATCAGCCGGTTTGCTTCTTGCTTGTCCGCCATCGTTTGTCTCCCGCCTTGAGGGCACCTGGTCTCGGTGCCCGACGGGACCCAATCGGCGGATCAACGGCTGGCCACAATCCGACCAACGGCCCATTAGAAGGGACTTTGG
Source organism: Acidimicrobiales bacterium (assembly GCA_035546775.1). Lineage (NCBI taxonomy): Bacteria > Bacillati > Actinomycetota > Acidimicrobiia > Acidimicrobiales > Acidimicrobiales bacterium. Next base: position 2,124 of record DASZWD010000022.1, on the reverse strand, counting down.
AACTACGCCGAACGGCGGAGGGGACTACTCGGCCGTAGTCACGTCCGGATTCGGCACAACGGCGGACGCGTTGGCCGCACCCGCGGCCTGCAGGGCGCCGTGGCCCGGCCCGTCGTGGAACGCGACGGCAACGATCAACGGCACGACGAAGCGTTCGAGCAGCCAGATGATGGTGATGAGCACCATCGCCCGCTGCGCCGCGGTGAAAACCGTCAGGCTGCCCATCAGCAGCCCACGCCCGATCGGCACGAGACACAGGATCCCAACGGCGGCCAACAGGCGCCGGATCATCGGGGCAGCAGCGAGCGCACGGCGAGCGCCAGCTCATTCGGGGTGGCGACGAGCTCGACGCCGTCGATGTAGATGATCCCCGGCGGGATGCCGATCATCGACGCCTGGAGGATCGGGATGGCCGACTTACGGCCCTGGCCGAGCGTGCACATGATGTCGGTGCTGCGCGCCGGGCTGGGCGAGAACTTACGGATCGCCTGCTCGAGGGCGTTGGTCCACTCGCCATCGGTGGTCGGCCACACCGTGTCGATGTGGTCGCAGATCTTCTGCGGCACGCCGAGGGCGAGCAGGTTGTCGGTCGACCACACGGGCTCGCCGCCGGCGACGCGGGCGCGCTTGACGCGGGCCTCCTCGGTCGCCTCGGGCGCCAGCTTGGCGTAGTGCTTGCCGGTCGGCGCCGGAGCAACCGCCGCGGCGGGCAAGGGCGCCGGAGCCGCCGGAGCCGCCGGCGCGGTGGGCAGCGGTGCGGGCGGGATGACCGCCGGCTCGTCCTCGGAGAGGAAGTCGTTCAGCGACTTCGCCCACGCGTTGTCGGCGGGCGCCGGCTTGGTCGTCGCGGCGGCGACGAGGTCGCGGCCCTCGGCTTCGGCGAGGAGCGAGTCGAACGCCTCGTCCATCGACTTGGGCTTGCTGGCCCGGGTGGCGCCTTCGGCGACGAAGGCGTCGACCTCGTAGCGCTCCTGGGCGAAGAATCCGGCGACGCCGCCCGAACGGACCTTGCGGGCTTCGGCCACCTGCACGTTGGGGCCGAGCACGCGCGCCGCTTCAGCGAGCGCCGCCTCGATGGTCGCTCCCTCAAACTGCTGCGTGTTGGACAAGGTTCACCACTCCAATCGGTTCAATGGTCAGGTTGCGGCTGAGTTCCGCATACGAAAGAACGGGTAGGTCGGGCCGGCTCGCCTGGGCGAGACGGTGGATGGACGGGCGCAACTGCTGGGCGCACACGAGCACCGGATGGCGCCCCGTGGCCTCGGCGCTGTTCATCGCCTCGCTGATGCCGGCGATGAGGCCCTCGGTGCGCAGCGGGTCGATGGCGAGGAACGAGCCGTTCTCGCCGATCTGCACCGCTTCGAGCAGGGCGTGCTCGAGCAGCGGCTCGAGGGTGACCACCGCGAGGGTGCCGTCGGTGGCCACCCGTTCGCAGATGGCGGGCCCGATGTTCTGACGGGCCGCTTCGAGCAGGTGCTCGGGGTCGCGGGTCGCGCGCGCCGTCGCCGTGATCGCTTCGAGGATGGCGACGAGGTCGCGGATCGGCACGCCCTCGGCGAGCAGGCCGCGCAGCACCTTTTGCACTTCCGCGATCGAGAGGCCGTCGGCGCCGCCGACTTCGGCCGCCAGCGTCGGGGCGATCTCCTTGACGGCGTCGACGAGGGTCTGCACGTCCTGGCGCGACAGCAGATCGGCGGCGCGGGAGCGCACGACTTCGGCGAGGTGGGTGACGAGCACCGACCCACGGTCCACGACGGTGGCGCCGCTGGCTTCGAGGCTGTCGGCGAGCTCGGCGGGCATCCACATCGCCGGCAGGCCGAACACCGGCTCGGTCGTCGGGCGCCCGCTCATGCCTTCGGTGATGAAGCCGTCGTCGAGGACGAGCACGCACCCTGGCGGCGCCTCGCCGCGGCCGGCTTCGACGCCGTGGACGCGGATGATGTAGGTCGACGGGCTGAGCAGCGGGTTGTCACGGGTCCGCACCAGCGGCACGACGAGGCCGAGGTCGAGGGCGATCTGGCGGCGCAGCTTGCGCACCCGCTCGAGCAGCATGCCGCCCCGCGTGTTGTCGACGAGGTCGAGCAGGTCGGTGGCGAGTTCGAGCTCGAGGGGCTCGACCCGCAG
>DASZWD010000021.1 GCA_035546775.1 Acidimicrobiales bacterium | reverse complement strand
GCGATCTCGCTCGAGTGCGGCAGGTACTTGAGCGCCGTCTCGCCGGCGATCTCGTCGTAGACCTCCTGCGCGGTGACGCCGCGCTGCTTGGCCAACTCGCCGAAGTACCACTCGACCGAGTCGCCCCAGATGTAGCCGGGGTGGATGGCGTTGACCCGGATCCCGTCCTTGCCCAACTCGAGGGCGAGGGTCTTGGTCGCCATGGAGAGCGCGCTCTTGGACGCGGCGTAGGCGCCGTAGCCCTCCTGCGGCCGGTGCACCGACATCGTGTTGACCATCACGACGTGGCCGCCGCCGCGGGCGCGCATCGACGGCACGACGGCCTTGGTCAGCTGCAGCGTGCCGAAGAAGTTGGTGTCCATCGTGTCGCGCCACGCCTGGAGGTCGCCGTCCATGAACGGGGTGTAGTCGCCGCCGTGGAAGGCGTTGTTGACGAGCACATCGACGCCGCCGAACTCGTCGGTCGCCGCGGCGACGAGCGCGACGCACGCGTCGTTGTCGCTGATGTCGCACTGCACGCACAGGGCGCGCCCGCCGAGTTCCTTCACTTCGTCGGCGACCTTGGCCATCGTCTTGGCCCGCCGCGCCGAGAGCACCACGTCGGCGCCTTCTTCGGCGAAACGCCGGGCGATGTCGCGACCCATGCCGGGACCGATGCCCGACACGATCGCCACCTTGCCTTCGAGCAGTCCCGGTCTCACAGCAGCGGCCCCACTTCTGCGCTGAAGCGCGCGATCTGATCCGTCGCCTCGTTCACGTCGCGCGAGCGGAAGCGCACCTGGAGGTGACTGACGCCCATGGCGCCGAACTCACGCAGCCGTTCCGCCAGCATTTCGGGCGCGCCGCTGAGGGTGCGGCTGCCCACCTCCCACGACGGCTCACCCACGTAGAGCACTTCGGTCACGACGCCGATCTCGATCGGCGCGTCGATGCCGGCCTTTTCGCGCAGGGCGCGAATCGTCGCGATCTGCGACGGCATCTCGGCGCGCGGCGTGCCCTGCGGCAACCACCCGTCGCCCTTCTCGGCGGCGCGCCGCAGCGACGGCGGCGCCGAGCCGCCGACCCAGATCGGCGGCCGCGGTTGCTGCACCGGCCGCGGCCCGACGCCCACGTCACGGAACGACCAGCGCGGCCCGTTGTGGACGGGGAACTCGTCGGTGAGCGCGGCGCGCACCGCGTCGATCGCCTCGTCGAGCAGCTTGCCCCGCAGCGCGAAGTCGACGCCGAGGGCGGCGAACTCGCCGGCCGCGTGGCCGGCGCCGACGCCGAGGATGGCCCGGCCCTGCGACAGCGTGTCCAGTGTGGCGACCGCCTTGGCCGTCACCAGCGGGTGGCGGTACGGCAGCACCGACACGTGTGAAAGGAGCCGCACCCGCGACGTCACACCGGCGAGGAAGCCGAGCGTGGTGAACGTGTCGTACCACGTCGTCCCCATCGCTTGGGCGAGCGGGCGCGGGATGGCGACGTGGTCGCACACGGCGACGTAGAAGAACCCGGCGTCGTCGGCCGCGCGCGCCAGCGCCGCGAGTTCGCTGACCCCGGCGTCGGCCTCCCACTTCTCGGCGTACAGCGTGCTCTGGCTCTGCACCTGCAGCTGCATGCCGTAGACGAGCCGGCCGGGCGGGATGACCGAAACCATCAGCTGGCCGGTGGCAGCTTGCCCGTGAGGCTGGTGAAGATGATGTCGGCCATGCTGGCGCGCAGGTCGGCGGTCTGGATGCCCCAGAACTCGTAGGTGTAGCGGTGGGTGGTGACGTTGGCCATCATCGCCACCAGCACGCCGGCGGTGGCGAGGCGGCGGTGCGACGTGGCCTTGGCGCCGGCGCTCGTCTGCTTCATCACTTCGGCCATGGCGAGTGCGAGGTCGTTGAGCAGGCGCGTGCGGATCGCCTGGAACCGCATGTCGCCTTCGGCCACGAGGAGGTCGGTGACGCGAATGGTGGCGCGGTGGCGCTCCCAGAACTCGATGAACGCGTCGGCGAGGTGCAGTGCGTTGGCGTAGCCCTTCTTGCCGCGCCAGTCGGCGTGGCGCACGAGCTCGCCGAGTTCGCTGGTGTCGAGGTTGGTCGCCTCGGCCAGCGCCAGCACCGCCGATTCGATGTCGGGGAAGTACTGATAGAAGGTGGCCGGCGACGTCTTGGCCTCGCGGGCGATGTCGATGACCTTGATGTCGCGAAACGACATCGTGTCCAGCAGCGACTCGGTGCGGTCGAGCAAGCGCTGGCGCGTCGCCAGGCCGCGGCGGCCGGGAATACGCCCGTCGGACGCCCGCGGGTCCTCGTCCTCGTTGACGGCGCGGGTCGCTTTCACCATGCCGAAATGATCTCCGCGCTCGTCGTGATCGCCGAAATCAGCCCCAGCGTGTTGTCGAGCACCGCGTCGGCGTACTCAGCCGGCACGCCGGCGACGCAGTCGCGCGGCAACACGAACTGGTAGCCGGCGTTGACCGCGTCCATGGCGAAGTTGAGCATGCCCACGTTGACCGACACGCCGACGCCGACGATGGTCGTGGCGCCGAGGTTGCGGCACACGGCGTCGAGGTCGGTGCCGCCCATCGGGCCGAGGCCGTGGTAGCGAGTGAGCACGAGGTCGCCGTCAGCGGGACCGATCTCGGGGACGACCTCGGCGCCCTTGGACCCGGGGGTGATGTCGAGGCCGGTCTTGGGCATGGCGTTGAACAGCCGGGCGTTGTGGTTGGACCCGACGCCGTCGGCGCGGCGCACCGCCACGCAGTGCACGACGGGCACGCCGGCGCGGCGCGCCGCGTCGGCGAGTGCGGCGATCGCCGGGATGATCGGCTGCGCCGCGTCTTTGAGCGCCAGCGGCGACGTCTCGCCGATCACGCCGATCTGGCACTCCTGCGTGACGACCACCGTCCGCGACGGCTCGACGAGGGCGGCGAGGTCGACGGGCATCTAGGCCGGCTTGTCGGCGCCGACGACCCACATGGCGAAGAACTGGGCGCCGCCGCCGTAGGCGTGGCCGAGGGCCTTGCGGGCGCCCGGGATCTGGTGTTCACCCGCCTGGCCGCGCACCTGCATCGCCGCCTCGGCGAAGCGCAACATGCCCGACGCCCCGATCGGGTTGGTCGACAGCACGCCGCCCGACGGGTTGATCGGCAGGTCGCCGGTCATCTGCGTGGTGCCGTCCTCGACCAACTTCCAACCCTCGCCTTCGGGGGCGAAGCCGAGGCTTTCGAGCCACATCGGCTCGTACCACGAGAACGGCACGTAGATCTCGGCGACGTCGATCTCGGCGCGGCGGTCCTTGATCCCCGCCTGGGCGAACACGTCATCCGCGCACTCCTTCGACCCCCGCGGCGACACGACGTCGCGTCCGGCGAACATCGTCGGCTCGCTGCGCATCGCCGAGCCGTGGATCCACGCCGGCGGATACCCACCACGCGTGGCGCCGGCCTCGTTGGTGATGACCATCGCGCACGCACCGTCCGATGACGGGCAGGTCTCCGAATACCGGATCGGGTCCCACAGCATCATCGAGTCCGCGATCTTCTCGAACGTGGCGTCGGCTTCGTGCAGGTGGGCATACGGGTTCTTGAGCGCGTTCAGCCGGTCCTTCAGCGCGACGAGCACGCCGATGTGGTCGGGCGCGCCCGACCGGCGCATGTAGTTGCGGATGTGCGGGGCGAAGTACCCGCCGGCGCCGGCGTGGGTGGGCGGGGCGAACGGCATCGGCATCGACAGCGCCCACATCGCCTCGGACTCCGACTGCTTCTCGAAGGCGACGGTGAGCACGCGCTCGTGGATGCCGGCTTGCACCAGCGACGCGGCCACGATCGACGTCGAGCCGCCGACGGATCCCGCGGTGTGCACCCGCAGCATCGGCTTGCCCGCACACCCCAGCGCGTCGGCGAGGAACAGCTCGGGCATCATCACACCCTCGAAGAAGTCGGGCGCCTTGCCGATGACGACGGCGTCGATGTCGGACCACGTCATCTCGGCGTCGTTGAGCGCCCGGAACGCCGCTTCGCGCACGAGCCCGGCGATCGACACGTCGCCGCGCGTCGACATGTGCTGCGTCTGGCCGATGCCGACGATGGCGGCCCGTTGCTTGCCCATCACTCACCCTCCAGGACGCACACGAGGTTCTGTTGCAACAGCGGGCCCGACGTCGCATGCGCCACGGCCCGGTTGGCCGCGCCCTGCGAGATGCGCGTCGCCGCCTCGCCGAGCCGGATCAGTCCCGCCGCCATCATCGGGTTGGCCGACAGCGCGCCGCCCGACGGGTTGATCGTCACGCCGTCGCCGAGGCCGATGGCGTCGCGCAGGATCAGCTCCTGGGCGGTGAACGGCGCGTGGATCTCGGCGAGGTCGACGGGCGCGTTGGCGACGCCCGCCTTCTGCGCCGCGGTCGCCGTCGACACCGAACGCGTCAGGTCGCGCAGGCCGAAGCCCTGCGGTTCGACGCGGTGGTCGATGCCGCGGATCCACGCCGGGCGGGCGCACAGCTCGCGGGCCGCGTCGTCCGCCGCGATGACCATCGCCGCCGCGCCGTCGGTGATCGGCGGGCAGTCCCACTTGTGCATCGGCTCGGCGAGATACGGCTCGGACAACAACGCATCGGCGTCGTCGTCGCGGGCCAGCAGCGCGTACGGGTTGGCCAGCGCGTCGCGGCGCGACCGCGCGGCCACGTGCGCCAGGTCGGACTCCTTGGCCCGGCCCGAGTCGAGCAGGGCGCGCGTCTGCAGACCGGCGAGCGCGATCGAGTCGGGCCACAGCGGCGCCACCGAGTACGGGTCGAGCTGGCGGGTCAGGACCTCCGGGAGGTTGCCGGGCGACGACTTGCTGTAGGCGTAGATCAACGCCACGTCGATGTCGCCCATCTGGAGCTTCACCCACGCCTCGTACATGGCCCAGGCGCCGTCCATCTCGACGTGGCTCTCGCTGATCGGCGGCCACGGGCCGACGGCATCGAGCGTCATCACGAACGAGAACGCCTGGCCCGACAAGTAGTCGGTCGAGCCCGAACAGGTGAAGCCGACGCGGTCCATGCCGATGCCGACGTCGTCGAGCACGCCGCGCACGACGGGCATCAGCATCTCGACTTCGTTGGCGTTGGTCTGGGCCCGCACGTGCTTGCTCTGGCCGAACGAGACAATGGCGACGTCGCGCATCAGGCGTTCCCCCGCATCTGCGACGCGTCGACGTCGGGTTCGCCGTTGGGGCGGAACCACTTGATCGACTCGAGCGTCGGCTTCAGTTCGTCGTCGGGTACCCACACCGCCTCGACGCGCATGCCGGTGCGCACCTGGTCGTAGGGCACTTCCTGCATGAGGTGCATGAGCGGGATGTCGGAGTCGTCGAGCAGGATCAGCGCGCTCACGTACGGGATCTCCATGCCCTGGCCGTAGAACGACACATTGACGATGCAGAACGTCGTGACCGTGCCCGTGTGGGGCAACTCGACTTCTTCTTCGGTCGGCACGCCGTCGGTCGGGCACGCGCCCCGCGGCGGCACGTAGACCTTGCCGCACTTGGGGCAGCGCTGGCCGATGATCTTGCGCGACGCCAACCCGGTCAGGAACCGTGACATCGCCTTGCCCGGCGTGTAGCTGTAGTCGAGGTGGGCCGGCGTGCGCACCGACTTGACCAACTCGACGCCTTGGAGCGACGGAGGCAGCAGCACGTCGGTCATTGCACCGGCTCGAAGCACTCGATGTCGTTGATGTGGCCCTCGCGCTCGGCGCGCCAGCGCACCCGCACGCGCATGCCCGTCGCCATCCGGTCGACCGAGCCCGCGTCGACGGCGTGCAGCAGCGCGGTGTCGGCGCCGTCGAGCTTGATCAGCGCCCAGGCGAACGGCCGGTCGAGCGGCTGATAACGCCGGCCGTCCGTCCACGACCACGTCGTGACCTCGCCCTCCTGACCGACCTCGACGAGTTCGGTCAGCGAGTCGGCGGTGAACGGGTCGTACTCCATCGGCGGCACGAGCACGCGGCCGTCGCTGCCGCGGCTGCCCACGATCACGCCCTCGCGCAGACCCGTGAGGAACGCGCCGATGACGGGACCGGTCGTGCGCGAGAACGGATATTCGATGACCATCGGCGCGCGCAGCACGCCCTGCTGCTCCGCCATCAGTCGGTGATGACCGAGCGGATGACTTCGCCGGCTTCCATGGCGCGGAACGCCTCGTTCACCTCGTCGAGATGAATGTGGCGGCTCACCATCGAACCGACGTCGAGGCGGCCCGTCTCGATCAGCGACACGAAGCGCGGGAAGTCGCGTCGCACCTGCGCCGAGCCGTAGAAGCAGCCGAGCATCTTCTTCTCGTCGGAGAACAGCGGGAACGCCGGGAACGTCACCTGCTGATCGATGCGGGGCATGCCGACAATGCACACCGTGCCGCCGCGCCGCGCCGTCTGGAACGCCTGCAGGATGGTGTCGGGCAGGCCGATGACTTCGAACACGTAGTCGGCGCCGCGCCCGCCCGTCGCCGCCTGCACCGCCGCGATCGAGCCGCCGTCGGACGGATCGATCAGGTCGGTGGCGCCGAGCTGCTCAGCCGTCTTGCGCTTCAGCTCGACGGGGTCGATGGCGAAGATCCGCGACGCGCCGGCGATGCGCGCCCCCTGGATCACCGCCTGGCCGACGCCGCCGCAGCCGATGACGGCCACCGTGGCCCCCGGCTCGACACGGGCGGTGTTGAGCGCCGCTCCCACACCGGTGGTGACGCCGCAGCCGATGAGCGCCAGCTGCTCCGCGGGGACGTCGGTCTCGACCTTGACCACCATCGTCTGACTGGTGACCATCTCGTCGGCGAAGGTGCCGAGGCCGGTCATGCCGAACACCGTGCCGCCATCGGCGCGCACGCCGCGGGTGGCGAACATCAACGCGTTGGCCGACTCGCACAGGTTCGACTGATCGTGCAGGCAGTACCAGCACGTGCCGCACGCCGGGATGAACGAGGCGATGACCTTGTCACCGACGGCGAGACCCGACACGTCGGAGCCCACCTCGAGGACCGTCCCGGCGCCTTCGTGGCCGAGGATCACCGGTGGCGGCATCGGCACGCCGCCCTTCTGCACCGTCAGGTCGCTGTGGCACACCCCGCTGGCGTCGATGTGGACCCGCACGTCGCCCGGACCGAGCGGCGGCGACGACAGCTCTTCGATGACGAGCGGTTCGTTGTACTGGGTCAGGACTGCAGCGCGCATGAGCGGAACCTCGGTTTGGGTTTCTGACGGAGTGTTAGGTTTCGCAACCTACTAGAACGCGCTTCAGTTTTGGAGGGGACCCCGGTGGCCACAGATCTCATCGTCAAGGACACGCTGTTCATCGGCGGCGAGTGGGTCAAGCCCGCCGGCACGGAGACGATCGACGTCATCTCCCCCACGACCGAGCAGGTCATCGCCCGCGTGCCCGACGGCACCGCCGCCGACATCGACCGCGCGGTGGCCGCCGCCCGCGAGGCGTTCGACCACGGCCCGTGGCCCCGCATGAGCCCTGCCGAGCGCGCCGACGTGATGGCGGCGTTGAGCCTGCAGATCCAGACCCGGATGCAGGAGTTCGCCGACACGATCACCGCCGAGAACGGCTGCCCGGTGTCGTGGGGCGTGATGGGTCAGGTGTTCGCCGCCACGATGGCGCTCGACTTCTTCGAGAGCCACGTGCGCACCATGGCCTTCGAAGAAGAGCGCACCGGCCTGATGGGCCCCGCCATTGTGCGCAAGGAACCGGTCGGCGTCGTGGGCGCCATCGTGCCGTGGAACGTCCCGCTGTTCGTCACGATGCTCAAGCTCGCACCGGCGCTCGCCGCCGGCTGCACCGTCGTGCTCAAGCCGGCGCCCGAGACGCCCGTCGACGCCTACATGCTCGCCGAGTGCCTGACGGCGGCCGGGTTGCCCAAGGGCGTCGTCAACATCGTCGCCGCCGGGCGTGAAGCGGGCGAGCGCCTCGTCGTGCACCCCGACGTCGACAAGATCTCCTTCACCGGCAGCACCGCCGCGGGCCGCCACATCGCCACGCTGTGCGGCGAGCGCCTGCGGCGCGTCACGCTCGAGCTCGGCGGCAAGTCCGCGGCGATCATCCTCGACGACGCCGACATCGCCACCAGCGTCGCCGGCCTCGTGCCCGCCGGGATGATGAACAACGGCCAGGCGTGCGTCGCCCAGACGCGCATCCTGGCGTCGCGCAACAAGTACGACGAGGTCGTCGACGCGATGGTCGAAGCGGTGCGCGCCCTCAAGGTGGGCGACCCGATGGACGCCGCCACCGAGATCGGCCCGCTCGTCGCCCAGCGCCAGCGCGACCGCGTCATGAGCTACCTCGACCTCGGGCAGAAGGAAGGCGCCAAGGTCGCCACCGGCGGCGGGCGTCCCGCCGGCATCGACAAGGGATGGTTCGTCGAGCCGACGGTGTTCGTGAACGTCGACAACCAGATGAAGATCGCCCAGGAGGAGATCTTCGGCCCGGTCGTCGCGGTGATCCCCTACGACGACGTCGAAGACGCCATCGCCATCGCCAACGACTCCGACTACGGCCTATCCGGTTCGGTGTGGAGCGCGGACGCCGGCGCCGCGCTCGACGTGGCGCGCCAGGTGCGCACCGGCACGCTGTCGATCAACGGGTTCATCCTCGACTTCAATTGCCCCTTCGGCGGCTTCAAGTCGTCGGGCCTCGGCCGCGAGCTCGGCGCCGAAGGCCTCGGCGCCTACCTCGAGTACAAGACGATCTCGTTCCCCGGCGCCGCCGCGCTGCCCTGACCCCACCTTCTGTGAAGGAATTTCCGTGCGATGCACGGAAATTCCTTCACAGAAGTGCTGGGGTTAGACCGTCTGGACGATCAGCACAGCTGGTGCTCGTGCACCTCGATGTTGGCGCCGCTGGTGAAGCCCGTCGCCCTTGACGTGACTTCGGCGGCGCCGCCCGCCGGATCGATCTTCTCGTACACCTGCGCCGACAGGGTCACGAACTCCGGGTGGGTCATGAGTGAGGACAGCGGCCGGTAGGCGGAAACGATGTGCAGTTCGGCGCCACACATCTTCGCCAGGCCGACCGCCTCGCGCACCGCTTCAGAAGCGCTCGGCGAACCATCGGTCCCCACGACGATGCGTTTGTACATACGAGCACTCTGCGCCCGAGCCGCGACGCGCGCTGTGCCACCTGTCACGCTTCGGGCGTGGAATTCGCCGACGTCGTGCGCCGCCGCAAGATGGTGCGCACCTTCACCAACGAACCCGTCGACCGCGCCGTGCTCGACGGCATCCTCGCCGCCGCCGTGCGCGCCCCCTCGGCCGGCTTCACGCAAGGCTGGGGCTTCCTCGTGCTCGACACCCGCATGGATACCGAGCGCTTTTGGAACACCACCTTCGCGCCCGACGATCGCGCGGCGTTCCGCTGGCAGGGCTTGTTCGACGCGCCGGTGATCGTGGTGCCGTGCTCGAACGAGTCGGCGTATCTCGACCGCTACGCCGAGCCCGACAAGGGCTGGACCGACCGCGACCCGGCGCGCTGGCCCGTCCCCTTCTGGCACATCGACACGGCGTTCGCGTCGATGCAGATCCTCAACGCCGTCGTCGACGCCGGACTCGGGGCGTTGTTCTTCGGCGTGTTCGGCGAAAACGTGCTCCTGGTGCGCGCCGCCTTCGGCGTGCCCGACACCTTCATGCCGATCGGCGCCATCGCCATCGGCCATCCGGCGCCGAGCGACGAGCCGTCACCGTCGCTGCGCCGCGGCTGGAAAGACCGCGACGACGTCATTCACTTCAATCGGTGGTGACCCACGCCGGCACGACTTCGCCGATCGGGTCGCGCACCACGACATCGGCGATGTCGTCGTAGGGCGTCTCCTGGTTGTTGACGATCACCAGCGTGGCGCCGGCGCGCACCGCGAGGGGCACGAGACCCGCCGCCGGGTAGACGCCGAGCGTCGAGCCGATCACCACGAGCAACGGCGTCGCCCCGCAGACCGCGGCGGCGCGATCGATGACGTCAGGATCGAGCGGTTGGCCGAAGCTGATGGTGGCCGACTTGAGGATGCCGTCACACACGCGACAGGGCGGGTCTTCCTCGCCGGCGCGCACGCGCGCCAGCGTCTCTTCCATCGGCCGCTCGTCGCCACAGCGCAGGCAGCGCGTCCGTGCGACGGCGCCGTGCAACTCGATGACGGTGTCGGGCGGTGAACCGCCGGCTTGGTGCAACCCGTCGACGTTCTGGGTCACCACAAACGACACCGACTGGGCGCGCTGGAGCGCGGCGACGGCGCGGTGGGCGTCGTTGGGCGCGGCGGTGAAGTACGTCGACTCCGCCCGCGTGGCCCACGCGCGCTTCCGCACGTCGGGATCGCTCATGTAGGTGTCGATGTGCGCCGCCTTCTCGGCCGCGGGGTTCTTGGTCCACACGCCGTTGGGGCCGCGGAAGTCGGGGATGCCCGAGTCGGTCGAGATGCCGGCGCCGGTGAGGACAACGGCATTGTCGGTCATCCGCAGCCACTGGCGGACCTGGTCGACGTGTTCGCGCATGCCACCGGCAAGATAGGCGTTCGCAGGGCCACGCCGTCCCGGCAAGGTCGCGGCAAGGTCGGATCCGTACGGTCGCCTCAACGCCCCGCCGGGGGGGCGACCAACGAGGAGGGACCATGCTGCAACGGCTGATGCGATTCAAGTGGGTGATTGCCGGCGCCCTGACGACGATGCTGTTCAGCGGGGGGCTGTTCGCAATCCTGTCGGACAACGTCCGGATTCAGGGCAACCACCTCGACACACCGGCGTACGCGGCCGCCGCCCACGACATCCGCGTGGCGCTCATCGCGGACGACGGTTCCGAGGAATGCCCGCCCGAATCCCTCGACGGGCTCAATCCGAATCCGGCGTACAAGGAAGGCGTCATTCCCGCCCTCGTCGAAGGCACGCTGGCCGATGACGGTGGCTTTGGCCGATTCATCAACGCACCGAAAGCCGTCTGCATCGCCAACTTCGGGCGGTCGGCGGGCACGGTGCAGGCATTCGTCACCAATTTGATCTCCAAGGAGACCTCGTGCGAGCCCGACGAAATCGCCAGCGGCGAAGACGACTGCACCGCCGCAAACGTCGCCACCGACCCGGGCGAACTGCCCTCGCTCGTGAAGGTGTCGGCCAGCGGCTTCGGGGGCGGTCCGTGCGAAGGCTATGACGGCGGCAGCGCCCACAAGTTCACGGAATACACCGACGGCCTGACGTGGCAGACGAGCCTCGACTCCCAAGCCGTCTGCGCTGTCTCCCTGGCGTTCACCTTGACGGGCACCGAAGCGGACATGGCCGCGGCGCAGAGCGATTCGCTCGACTTCGACCTTCAGCTGGTGCTCTCGGACCCGATCCCCGCGGGCGGCTAGTTGCGCCGAGTTCTGCGCGGCCTCGTGTCGTTGGCCGGCGCGCTCCTCGTGGGCGCGCTGGCCTTGGCGTGGCTGGGGCACTGGAAGCTCGACGTCATTCAGACCGGGAGCATGGGCGACGTGGTGCCCCGCAAGAGCATCGCCGTGGTCGCGCCCGTCGACCCGCATGCGGTCGCGGTCGGTGACGTCGTCGAGTTCCGGCTTCGTGGCTTCGGCCCCACCCGTGTGACGTTGCACCGCATCGTTCGGCGGATCGACAAGGACGGCACCGTCTACTTCGCCACCCAAGGTGACGCCAACGGCTCGCCCGACCCCTTGCTCGTGCCGACCACTGACGTGCTCGGCATCATGAAGTTCCACGTCGACCGGGTCGGCGCGATCGTGAATGGCCTGCATGGTTGGCGGGCCGCGGCGGTCTTCATCGGAGCACCCGCGCTGGGCGCGCTCGTGGCCGAGGTGCGCCGAACTCGGCGGCGGCGCGCGACACCGCGCATAGCGCTGATCCACCGCGGGACGGCGGGCTTGGAGGTGTGGACCCTCGAAGGCCCGTTCAACGGCGACGACCGTATACGGGCGCGTGAGGAACCCACGCTGGACATTTCGGCCCGGACAGCCTCCGCCCTCCGGTTCCTCACTCGTCCCGGGAAGTGAACTGCGATCGTCGACGACGGCGCGTTCGCGCGGTCACAAGGGCGCGTTCGCGCGGTCACAAGGGCGCGTTCGCGCCATGGTGACGCGTGGGGGGCGATGGAAGCGTACGGCGCATGCCGCTTACCCCCGCTCCCACGATTCCCGCCACCGGGTCCGTGCGCGTCGCCGCGTGGGTCGACCCGCTCGTCGACCGGCTCGGGTTCGACCCGCGCTCGATCTACGTCGAGTCGTACTGGCTGAGCACGCTCGGCCCGTCGACCACCTGGCTGTTGCGGCGACTGGCGTACGGGCTCGACGCGTCGCCCGACGGCTTCGAGCTCGACTTACCCTCGATCGCCCGCGAGATCGGCCTCGGCGACAAGGGCGGCCGGCACTCGCCCTTCGCCCGCTCGCTCGGTCGCCTCGTGCAGTTCGACATCGCCCGCTGGCAACCGACGGCAACGACCATCGAAGTGCGCCGCCGCGTCCCGCCGCTCAACCGCCGCCAGGTGATGCACCTGCCCGACGCGCTGCGCGAGCAGCACGACGCCTGGCAGCGCAGCCAACTCGGCGCACCGCCGCCCGACGAATTGCGCCGCCGCTGCCGCTCGATGGCCTACGTCCTGCTCGACACCGGCGCCGAGCGCGAAGAAACCGAACGCCAACTCGTCGGCTGGGGCTTCCACCCCGCCCTCTGTTACGAGTCGACCGCCTGGGCGGCGGACCGGCTTGCCGCATCAAAGCATCAGAAAGTCTGATGCTACGATGCGCCAATGTCACGCACGACGGTCACGCTCGACCCTGACACCGAGCAAATCGTGCGTAAGCGCATGCGCGAGCGCGGCATGACGTTCAAGGAAGCGCTCAACGACGCCATCCGCGCCGGTGCGCAAAGCGCGGCGAAGCGCCGTCCCTTCAAGACCAAGACGGCGTCGATGGGCGAACCGACGGTCGTGCTCGATCGCGCGCTGCAACTCGCGGGCCAGCTCGAGGACGACGAACTCGTCCGACGCATGCGCGCCGGCAAGTGAAGCTCGTCGACGCCAACGTCTTGCTGTACGCCCTCGATCGTGACGCCCACCACCACAGCACCGCTCGCCGGTGGCTCGACTCGGCGCTCTCCGGTGAGGAGACGGTCGCGTTCGCGTGGGTCGCCCTGCTGGCCTTCGTCCGCCTCGCAACCCGCGCCGACCTCTTCCCCAATCCGCTGACGGTCGACGCCGCCTTCGACCGCGTCGACGCGTGGTTGTCCGCCGACGCCGCGGTCGTCCTGCAACCGACGCCGGAGCATGGACGCGTCCTCCGTCAGCTACTCACGCGGGTCGGTGCCGGCGGCAATCTGGTGAACGACGGTCACCTCGCGGCGCTGGCCGTCGAGCACCGCGCCACCGTCGTGTCCTACGACGGCGACTTCGCCCGTTTCGACGGCGTGACCTGGGAGCAGCCGACCTAAGGAATCGGGATCGGCAGACCGCCGCCGGCCGCGGTGGTCGACGTGGTGGTCGTCGGCGCCGCCGTGGTCGTCGTCGCGTGCGTTGTCGTGGAGGTGGTCGTGGCGTGCGTCGTGGTCGACGTGGTCGTCGAACCACCGCCACCGCCGGGCAGGCAGATCGGCGGGATGCCGGTGCAGGCCGTGGTCGTCGTCGGCGGGACGGTCGAGGCCGGGAAGCCGCCGACGTGCACGCCGCCGGTGAAGTTGGGGTCGTACGCCATGAACTGCGCGACGGCGCTGAACGCGTTGTTGGCGTAGGTCAGCAGCTTCACGTGGGGACCGCCGCCGGCGCCCGCACCGGTGATCAGCTTCTGGCCCTGGCCGACGGCGACGAACACGCCGCCGCTGAACTTGGGGTCATAGGCCATGAGGCCGGGGCCTTCGGCGCCGCCGAGCGTCCACAGCTTCACGTGCGGGCCGCCGCCGGCGCCGGCGCCGGTGACGACGTCGACGCCCGTGGGCGTGCGCACCGCACCCGCAGCCACGTGGACGCCGCCGGTGAAGTGCGGGTCATAGGCCATCCATTCGGACTCGACCGACACCTGCCCCTGGCTGATGTGGAACACGCGCACGTGCGGCCCACCGCCGGGGCCGGCGCCGGTGATGATGCGCCCACCCGAACCGGCGACCGACACGCCGCCGCGGAAGCCGGGGTCGTAGGCCATGAAGCTGTACTCCTCGACGAGCTGGCCCCCGCTCACGCGCAGCACCTTGACGTGGGGACCGCCGCCGGGACCCGCCGCCACGATCACTTCGAGCTGCGGCGTCTCGTCCTCGTTCGCGGCCGCCACCGAGATCCCGCCCTGGAAGCCGGGGAACGGATTGGCTTGCGCGATCAGCGTGTTGCCGTCGTGGCTCCACACCTGCACCTGGGCGTTCACGCCCGGACCGGTGCCGGTGACGATGTCGGCGGTGCCGTCGCCGTTGATGTCGCCCGACGCCACGCTGACGCCGGAGGTGGCGCTGCCGTTGGCATCGAAGCTCACGCCGCCGCTCTTGCCGTCGGCGCCGAAGGTCCGGACGTTGGGCGCCGCGCCCGGGCCCGGACCGGTGACGACGACGTCGCTCGACGCCGCCTTCGCCCCGCTCGTGCCCAGCCCGATCGCGATTCCGACCGCGAGCAGGCCCGCGATCACCCCAGCCAGTTTGCGCATAAAAGGGAGCCTATGCGGGCTTTGGTGCCAAGGCGAAGAACAGCCGCGCTTTGCACGTGACGGCGCCCTCGACCGTGGCCTCGCCCACGCCCCAGCCGCCCTTCGAGCTCAGCCGTTCCATCGTCACGTCGAGGCGCAGCGTGTCGCCGGGCACGACCATGCGGCGGAAGCGGACCTCCTCGACGCCGCCGAACAGCGGGAGGCGACCGGCGAAGCGCTCGTCGGAGAGCACGGCGATCGCCCCCGTCTGCGCCAGGGCTTCGAGTTGCAGCACGCCGGGGAAGACGGGGTTGCCGGGAAAGTGGCCGGCGAGGAACGCCTCGTCGCCCGTCACCCGGTACGTCCCGACGCAGCGTTCGCCGACGACGAGTTCCTCGATGGCGTCGACGAACTTGAACGGCGGGCGGTGCGGCAGGATGTCGGGCGTTACCTCGGCGTCAGCGGTCACCCGGGGAACGTAGCGTCGATGACCGACAGCGCCTTGTGCAGCGCTTCTTGCTCTTCGTCGGTGCCGCTGTTCGCCAGGTGCTTGACCATGGCGTGCACCAGCGTGCGCTCGACGTGGTAGCCGACGAGCCACGACGCCGCCTGCACCATCATCGAGAAGGCGTCGCCGAACTCCTCGGCGGCCTCGGGGTGCGGTTCGCCGTTGAGCATCGGCTCGCGCACGTAGCGCAGGAACAGCTTCGACGCCCCCTCGGCCAGCAACTCCGACGTCTCGATCTGGAGCTTGGCCACGGCCATGAACTCCTCCATCGGTACCCCGGCCGACACCAGCGCCAGCAGCATCCGCACGGCGCGGACATCGGCGCGGCTGTAGGGCCGGTCGGGGTCGTCGGCCGGTAGCGGGCGCAGCACGCCCGAGCCTTCGAGCGAGCGCAGCATCGACGGTGGGACGCGGGCGCGTTCGGCCAGTTCCGCCCGGGTAAGGCGTTCGTCGGATCGTTCGTCGTCGCCGTCGAAAAATGGGCTGTCGGGGCCCGCCGCGAGGACGTCGGCGATCGCCCGGAGGCTCAATCCCTTGGTTTTCAGCGCCTTGATCTTGAGTAACCGATCGAGGTGGCTGGAGTCGTACACCGCCGTGCGGCCCTCGTGTTTAGGGGCGCTGAGCAGGCCTTTTGACTGATACGACCGCACAACCTCGACGGAAACCCCGGCGGCGTCCGCCAGCTGTCGTACGTCGTATGTCATCGCAATCACATTGTAATACGGCTGAATCGAAACATTCGACAATCACGTGTAACCTTTGGGCTCGTCGGGTAGTCGAAACGGTTCGTCGGGGGGCGGAGAGAGGGCCAACGCGTGAGCGTCGCAGTTGTTTTTCCAGGTCAGGGAAGCCAGGCAACGGGCATGGGTGTCGACCTGCGCGCCCTTCCGGCCTGGCACCTCGTGACCGACGCCGAAGACATCCTCGCCACCTCGCTCGCGCCCCTGCTGCTCGGCGACGAACTCAAGACCACGCAGGCGGCCCAGCTCGCCGTGCTCCTCCACTCGCTCGTCACCTGGGAAACGGTGAAGGACGAGATCCTCGCCCAGGGCGTGACCAGCTTCGCCGGCCACTCGCTCGGGCAGATGACGGCGCTCATCGCCTCCGGTGCGCTCAGCTTCGAAGTCGGCGTGCAGGTGGCGGCCAAGCGGGCCGAAGTCACCCAGCACGCCGCCGACGCCCGCCCCGGTGTGATGGCGGCGCTGCTCGGCGCCACCGACGAGCAAGCGGCCGCCGCCGTTGCCGGCACGCCCGACAGCTGCTGGGTCGCCAACATCAACGCCCCGGGCCAAATCGTCATCGCCGGTACACCCGAGGGTCTCGAGCAGGCCAGCGAGGCGGCACGTGCGGCTGGCATTCGTAAGGTCGTGCCCCTCGACGTCGCCGCCGCGTTCCACACGCCGCTCATGGACGACGCCGCCATCGGCTTCGCCGAGTACCTCCCGGCGATCGACTTCGCCGACCCGTCGGCGCCGATCATCTCCAACGAAGACGGCGCCGTATACACCGACGGGAACGGTTGGCGAGACCGACTCGTCACCCACCTTGTCAAGCCGGTCCGCTGGGCCGACTCCATGATCACGATCGACTCCCTGGGCCCCGCGTCACTGCGCGAGGTCGGGCCCGGGACCACGCTGACGGCACTGGCCAAACGGTGCCTTCCTGACTCCGAATGGGTGAAGAACTGATGTCTCCTGCATCGACTCCTCTGGCAATCGAACTGGCCGAGTACACCGAAGTCGCGGAGAAGTTGATCGTGGCGCCGGCGCGGGGCGTCGTGACGCTCCTCGACCCGCAGGTCGTCACCGCCGAAGGTGAGATCGTCGAAGCGGGCCAGGCGGTTGCCATCATCACCAACTCGGGCGAAGAGACCCCGGCCGTGAGCCGCTTCACCGGCTTCCTCATGGGCATGCTCGTGCACTCCGGTGAACGCGTGCGCCCCGGTCAGCCCATCGCCTGGCTGCGCACCTTTTCGTAACACGTGACCGAGCGTCAGCGAGCGAACCGAAGAGACAGCCGCTGCGGTCTTGCGCCCCGAAGGGGCGCGAAGTGACCGCGATCGTCGGGATGGGGACGGCGCTCCCCAGTATCCGGTTCACCAACAAGGACTTCGAGCAGGTACTCGAAACGAGCGACGAGTGGATCGTCGAGCGCACCGGTATTCGCGAGCGCCGCATCGCCGGACCCGACGACACCACGGTCTCGCTCGCGACCGCCGCGGGTGCCGAAGCGCTCAAGGACTCCGGCGTCGACCCCGAACTCGTCGACCTCCTGGTGCTCGCCACCGTCACACCGACGCAGAAGCTGCCGGCCAGCTCTGCCATCGTGCAGGACAACCTCGGCCTGCACTGCGGCGCCTTCGACCTCGTCGCCGCCTGCTCGGGCTTCGTGTACTCGCTCGTGATGGCCGACAGCCTGGTGCAGGCCGGCGGGGCGCGCGCCGCCCTCGTGGTGGGCGCCGAGACGCTGTCGACGATCACCGACGCCACCGACCGCGGCACCGCCATCCTCTTCGGCGACGGCGCGGCGGCCGCGGTGATCGTGCCGTCGGCTCCGGGCCACGGCCTGCTCGGCTACGACCTGGGCTGTGACGGTTCGGCCGAGTCCATCCTCAACATCCCCGTGGGCGAGCAGTACATCCACATGGAGGGCAAAGAGGTCTTCCGTCGCGCCGTGCGCGCCTGCCTGGGTTCGGCCGAGCGCGCCCTCGAACGCGCCGGGCTGGCGCCGACCGACGTAGACGTGTTCGTGCCGCATCAGGCCAACACCCGCATCATCGACGCCGTCGTCGAGCGCCTCGGTATGACCAACGCCCGCGTGGTGCGCAACATGGACAAGTACGGCAACACGTCGGCGGCGTCCATCCCGCTGGCGCTCGCCGAGTCCGAGCCCAAAGATGGCGACGTGGTGCTCATGTGCGGTTTCGGTGCGGGCATGACGTGGGCGTCGGCCGCCCTGCGCTGGGGTACGGGCGAATGACCGTCGCGTTGGTGACCGGCGCCGGCGCCGGTATCGGTCGGGCGTGCGCGGTGGCGCTCGCCCAGCAGGGGCTGCGCGTCGCCGTCGGCTTCGGCGGCAACAAGGACGGCGCCGAGGAGACGGCCGCGCTGTGCGGCCACGATGCCTTCGCCGTCGAGATCGACGTCGCCGACGCCGCGTCGGTCGACGCCGCCTTCGAGCGCATCAGCGACCCCGTGACCGTGCTGGTCAACAACGCCGGGGTCACCCGCGACGGCCTGCTGCTGCGCATGAAAGACGACGACTGGGACAAGGTCCTCCAGGTCAACCTCACCGGCGCGTTCCACACGATCAAGCGGGCGACGCCGGCGATGATGAAGGCGCGCTACGGCCGCATCGTCAACATGGGCTCGGTCGTGGGCCTGTCGGGCAGCGCCGGGCAGGTCAACTACGCGGCGGCCAAAGCCGGCCTCGTCGGCCTCACCCGCTCGGTCGCCCGCGAGCTGGCGTCGCGCAACGTGACGTGCAACCTCGTGGCCCCCGGCCCGATTACCACCGCCATGACCGACGCCCTGTCCGAAGAACGCATCGCGGCCATCACCCAACAGGTGCCGCTGGCTCGTATGGGTACCGTCGACGAAGTGGCGGCCACCGTCGCGTTCCTCTGTAGCGAGGGCGCGGCGTACATCACCGGCGCTGTCATTCCGGTAGACGGCGGCCTCGGCCTCGGCCACTAGCGTTCGCGAAATCTCACCAACCGCAAGGAGAACCCCCAGAAATGTCTCGTGACGAAGTCCTCAACGTGATGCGTGACTGCGCCGTCGACCTGCTCAAGATCGACCCGGCGAAGGTCACCGAGGAGGCCACCTTCGCCGAGGATCTCGAAGCCGACAGCCTCGACGTCGTCGAGCTGGTGATGGCGCTCGAAGAGAAGCTCGACATCAGCATCCCCGAGGAAGACCTCGAGGGCATCAAGACCGTGGGCGAGGCGCTCGACGTCATCGCCGCCAAGGTCGCTTAGGACTCGGAGGAGTACCGCATGGAACGCCGACGCGTTGTCGTGACCGGCATGGGCGTCAAGACGCCCGCCGGCAACACCCTTGACTCGTTCTGGGAGACCCTGCTCGCCGCCAGCGCTACCGCGGCGGGCCCGATCGAACGCGTCGACGTTTCCGATTGGCCGGTGCAGTTCGCCTGCGAAGTAAAAGGCTTCGATCCCGAGGAGTACATCGACGCCAAGGAAGTGCGCCGCACCGACCGCGTCGCCCAGCTCGGCTACGCGGCGGCGGTCGACGCGCTGCGCATGGCGGGCGACCTCGGTCTCGACCCGGCGCGCATCGGCGTCGTGGCCGGCACCGGCGTCGGCGGCCTCGAGACCCAAGAGCGCGAAGAGATCGTCGTGTACGAGAAGGGCAAGACCCGCGTGTCGCCCTTCCTCGTGCCGATGATGATGACCAACGCCACCGCGGCGATGATCTCGATGGGCCACGGCCTGCGCGGCCCGAACCTGTGCATCGCCACCGCCTGCGCCGCGGGCACCAACGCCATCGGCGAAGCGGCCCACATCATCCGCTACGGCGGCGCGGATGCGATCGTGGCCGGTGGTTCCGAAGCGGCCATCACGCCCGTGGGCATGGCGGCGTTCGCCCGCATGGGCGCGCTGTCGACCCGCCGCGACGATCCCGCCACCGCGTCGCGTCCCTTCGACGCCACCCGCGACGGCTTCGTCATGGGCGAAGGCGGGGCGTTCCTCGTACTCGAGGAGTACGAGCACGCCGTGGCGCGCGGCGCCACCATCCTCGGTGAGATCCTCGGCTACGGCCGCAACGCCGACGCGCATCACATCACCGCACCGTCGCCCGACGGCGCCGGCGCCATCGGCTGCATGGAAGCGGCGCTCGCCGATGCCGGGCTGACGCCGGGCGACATCGGCCACGTCAACGCCCACGGCACGTCGACGCCGCTCAACGACGCGGCGGAGAGCGCCGCCATCTACAAGACGTTCAACGGTTCGCCGCCGCCGGTCGTCTCCACCAAGGGCGTGACCGGTCACTGCATCGGCGCCGCCGGTGCCATCGAGTGCGTGGCGGCACTGCTGGCCTCGACGCGCGGCGTCGTGCCACCCACGGCGAATCACACCGAGCGCGGCGAAGGCATCGAGGTCGATGTGGTGCACGGTTCGCCGCGCGAAGTCGCGCCCGCTCCGGCGCTGTCGAACTCGTTCGGCTTCGGCGGTCACAACGGCACGCTCGTCGTCGGTCCTGTTGCCTCGTAGGTGACCCGTCTGCTCGCGCTCGGGACGGCGCGCCTCGGTGGCGCGCAAGCCGAGATCCGCGAGTTCGGTCACCAGCGCATCGGCTGGTTCCGCATCGCGGACGAGCCCGAGGAGGGCGACGAGTCGGGCCGCGGCGCCATCGGTCCCGACGAAGCCGAGGCCATCGCCCGCCTGATCCGCCTCGCCACCGACACCGGTGTGCCGATCGTCGGCGTGCTCGCCACCACCGGCACCGACGTGCGCCACGGCGTGGCGTCGCTCGTGGGCTGGGGGCAGGTGGCGCGCGCCCTGGTCGACGCGTCGGGCGTCGTGCCGATCGCGCTGGCCATCGTGGGGCCGTGTGCCGCCGGGCCGGCGCTGCTCATCGGCCTCGCCGACTTCGTCGTGTTCACCGCCGGGGCCACGGCGTTCGTGTCGGGTCCCGCGGCGGTGATGGGCATGACGGGCGAGCCGATCTCGGCCGTCGACCTCGGCGGCGTCAACGCCCATGAGACCCACAGCGGGATCTGCGCCTTCCACGCGGCCGACGAAGAATCCGCCCTCGACGCCATCGCCGGCGTGCTCGGTTACCTGCCGGCCAACAACCACGAGATGCCGCCGTGGGCGCTGGGCGACGACGACACCGAACGCGACTGCGAGGCGACCTTGCCGGCGTCGGCCAACGCCGGCTACGACGTACGCCGCGTCGTCGACGAGGTGTGCGACCGCGGTTCGTGGTTCGAGTTGTGGGCGCGGCACGCGCCCAACTCCGTCGTCGGCTTCGCCCGCGTGGACGGCTATCCCGTCGGCGTGATCGCCAACCAGCCGGGGTGGCTGGCGGGCACCCTCGACATCGAGGCGTCGACCAAGGCGGCGCGCTTCGTGCAGTTGTGCGACGCCTTCAACGTGCCGCTGCTCACCTTCGTCGACACGCCCGGGTTCCAGCCGGGCAAGGACATCGAGTGGCGCGGCATGATCCGCCACGGCGCCAAGTTGTGCCACGCCTACGCGGCGGCAACGGTGCCGCGGGTGTGCGTGATCCTGCGCAAAGCGTACGGCGGCGCCTACATCGTCATGGACTCCCACGGCATGGGCTCCGACTTCGTCGTCGCCTGGCCCCAAGCCGAGATCGCGGTGATGGGCGCGTCACAGGCGATCGGCCTGCTGTATGGCCGGCGCGACCTGCCCGCCGAGGAGATCGCCGCGCTCACCGATCAGTACACGCTCGACTACTGCACGCCGCGGGTCGCCGCCGAGCGCGGCTACGTCGACATGGTGATCGAACCGACCGAGACGCGCCGCGTCGTGGTCACCGCCCTCGAAGCGCTGCGGTCCAAGCGCGAGCACCTGCCGAAGCGCCGCCACGCCAATCCACCTCAGTAGGAGTCAGCCCATGTTGCTCGAAGGCAAGAAGGTCGTCGTCACCGGCGTGCTCACCGACTCGTCGATCGCGTTCGACGTCGCCCGCATCGCCCAGGAGCAGGGCGCCGAGATCGTGCTGACGTCGTTCGGCCGCGCCATGTCGTTGACCCAACGCGTCGCCCGTCGCCTGCCGACGACGCCCGAGGTGTTGGAGCTCGACGCCACGTCCGACGAGAACATCGCGGCGGTGGCCGACACGCTGGCGTCGCAGTGGGGCCGCGTCGACGGCGTCGTGCACTCGATCGGCTTCGCCCCCGCCGACTGTCTCGGCGACGACATGTTCAAGGCCGGCTGGGACGACGTCGCGACCGCGATTCAGGTATCGGCGTACTCGCTCAAGTCGCTGGCGCAGGGCTTCATGAAGCTGTTCGCCGACGGCGGGTCGATCGTCGGGCTCGACTTCGACGCCACCCAGGCGTTTCCCACCTACAACTGGATGGGCGTAGCGAAGGCGGCGCTCGAGTCGCTGTCGCGTTACCTGGCGCGCGACCTCGGCCCCGCGGGCGTGCGCTGCAACCTCGTGGCCGCCGGGCCGCTGCGCACGACGGCGGCCAAGTCGATCCCGGGCTTCGGTCGGTTCGAGGACATCTGGGCCGACCGCGCCCCGCTCGGCTGGGACCTCAAGAACACCGAGCCCGCCGCCAAGGCCGTCGTCGCCCTGCTCTCGGACTGGTTCCCCGCCACGACCGGCGAGATCATCCACGTCGACGGCGGCTTCCACGCCGTCGGCGCCTAACCCCGCAGCTTTTGGTGATGTTGAAGAAGGGTCTTCTTCATTCAGCATCACCAGTTTGCGGCTAGGGGGTCTCCGCGATCGCCTTGAGGCGGTTGAGGGTCTGGGTCATGCCGTCGCGGTTGGTCTTGCCGCGGGCCCAGCCGAGCAGCGTCCAGTAGAGCTTGAGCGGCAGCGACGGCTCGAGGCGGAAGTACTCGGTGGCGTCGGTGCCACCGTCGGCGGCGGCGAAGGTGTAGCCCCAGTTGTTGACGCGCCGGCCGCCGTTGACGACGACGAACTCGAACACCTTGCCCGGCTCGCACTGCGTGACTTCGCACGTGGTCCAGTACGTCGGGCCGCGGCCGTTGCGCTTGACGTGGCCGCGGAACTTCGCCCCGACGGCTGGACCCGTCGCCCCGTCGAGCCATTCGGCTTCGAAGGTCTCGGGCGACA